>JBKJYK010000101.1:0-8292 GCA_046715515.1 Candidatus Nitrosocosmicus sp. | reverse complement strand
GTATTTTGTCATAAAATTTTATTTTCTTGGGGCTATTTGAAATAAAATTATTTCCCATCAAAAGCGTGTATGTCATTATCAGTTTGTAGTTCTATTTTGTTTTCTATTTATTCTTCCTCTTTTCTTTTTTTTATCAATAAACTATAACTTTAAAAATGTTTTTGAAAGTAAAAAATTATGGCCTCAGATTACAATGAAACAGTTGGCATCATAGGAATTGGCATGCTTGGCGCTGGCATCACACAAAGGTTAATCGATCAGGGGACAAAAATCAATATATACAACAGGGATAAAACGAAACTAAAATATTTTGAAAAAATGGGGGCAAAGTCTTTTGACAACCCATGTTCCCTGGCTAATGAAAGCGATTATATTGTCACATGCGTTACTAACTTTAAATCACTAGGTGATGTTCTTTTCAGCAAACAAGGAATAGTTGAGAGTAACAACAGTGAATTGATTATTGCAGATTGTACAACAATTAGGCCAGACCAATCGTCTTACTGCTCAAAATTGCTAAAGGAAAAAAAAGGCATGTCATTTCTAAGTGCCCCGGTAATGGGGGGTCCCTCCGACGCAAAAAACGGTGAATTAATATTAATGGTATGCGGAGATAAAAAATCATTTGAAAAAATGCACAGCATTTTTAACAAAGTTTCAAAGCACATATTCTATTTTGGTGAGGATAATGGAGTATCCAATTCCATAAAATTGGCATTGAACCTTAACATAGCCATCATCTCTTTGGCATTTTCCGAGGGAATTATTTTTGCAATACACTCTGGCATAGACCCAGAGACATATTTGAGGATATTCAACCTGACTAAACTTAAGACAGGGATTAGCGAAAGCAAAGGTCCAAAAATCCTGAAAAACGATTTTTCCCCCTCATTTTTTCTGAAAAACATGCTCAAAGATTTGGATTTGGTTATGGAGACCGCTCAATCGTTACAGATATCTTTGCCCATTACCAGCTTATCACAACAGTTATTTCGGGCCGCCAATAATTGTAATGATTTAGGAGAAAAAGACTATTCAGCCGTGTTTCAGTTTTTGGGCAAGTTAAATAATTCCCACAACTGGGAGGAAAAAGGCGCAAAAAACACACGTGTTGATTTGCATTCCAGTCTAAATTAAAAATAATTGGTGCTTTTTATTCTCTTGTCATTGTCTGAATCGATATTTAAGATCAACTTTGATAGGGTGCTAGCCTAATGAAAAAAAATTGACCATTTCTTTTTCGTTTGTGCATTTTGCCTTTTGCGTCATGAAATTGTTCTTTTAATCCTATCGACAAATTTTACAAAACAATGTTAAAAAGGAAATGATTATGAGAATTATTATCACATTTGTTGCTAAAGCATTGAACGAATGGCATAAAAGGTTAAAATAAAAAAATATGGTATGTTTTTCACCAAATGTGCTAAAAAAACAAAAATGCCATTAAAACTTGTAGGCGCCTTTTCAATACTGGTGTTGGTAGGCATGCTAGTTTCGAATATAGGTGTTGAGAAATCCTTTGCTAAAGAAAGGGTAGCGCTTCTGCCACTAACCTCAGCAGACTCGGAACTTAATACAAAAGTAACCGAGTTTTTCTCATGCATAAAAAAATCTGTAAAAAACAGTGAAACTGAACAGGAGCCAAACTATTTCCATGAGGAGCCAACAAAAACAGAGGTAGCTTTATGCCATAATGATATTTTTAAGAGTCCAAAATAATTAAGAATTAACCTTGTTTATTTTTATAGTATTTTATATTTAATTTTTCGCGATTAGGAAACTATATATCTTTAATTGACACATAAAAATCACCTTTATGCGAAATGTCGATACTGAAGATCCTTTTATAAAAATTGCATCGTTAATAGGGGGAGAGGAGTACAATCAGGTTGCAAAGGCATTATTGAAGGCTGAAGACTCTACAGACGAAGAGATAGCCATAGCAACAGGCCTTAGAATAAACATCATTCGTAAGGTTTTATATGACTTGTTTGGTAAAGCCCTGATAACCGGCATACGGGTAAAGGATGAAAAAAAGGGATGGTTTGTGTATAGGTGGCGCGCTAAAAGAGATCATGTAGATAATTTCATTGACAACCAAAAAAAGAAAATATTGGAAAAATTGCAGAGCAGGTTAGAGTATGAAGAATCTTCAGAGTTTTATCATTGTGGAAAACAACAATGTGACAGGATTAAGTTCGATTACGCAATTGAGCTTTTTTTTAAGTGTCCCGTCTGTAATGAACCACTAAACATGGTGGATAACAGCAAGTTAAAAGATGCATTAAGATTCGAAATAGATCAGCTAAGCACAGAAACTGCAGCAAAATAACTTTTCATTTACCGTCATTTCCCAATATTGTTATAATGAACCACTATCTCACCATTGTTGTTTTTGTGTATTTTTGACAAATCCAGTTTTACGCATTTTTTTATTTTGTCAAAACCTATTCCCTCTATCAGTGTTGTTGCATCTCTCCCCCCAATTATCAACGGAGAAATGGTGACTATTATCTCATCAAATAGATTATTTTTGATTATAGACCAGTTTATCTCCCCACCGCCTTCAACCAAGATTTTTTTAATCCCAAATTTAGTTTCTAATTGTCCAAATGCCTTATCTAGGTTTACTTTTTTCCCTTGCTCACCTGAAACAATGATTCTTAAATTATTTGCTCTCAACATGTCTAATTTATCTTCAGGGGCACCTTTCGTTACTGCAATTATTGTATCAATTTCTTTTGCAGTTTTTACGATTTTCGAATCAAGTGGAATCCTTGCATTGCTATCTATGATAATGCGCGTGGGATTTTTTTTTGCTTTTGTGCATTTTATAAGCCGTATACTTAAAAGAGGATCGTCTTTCAATACTGTGGATATCCCCACCAGTATTCCGTCCACACTGCATCTCAATTTATGAACCCTTTTGAGATCCAAGTCGGACGAAATCTTTGATTCCCCAGTCTTGGTGCAAATTTTTCCATCCACGCTTATTGCTGAGTTTATTACAACAAACAATGCCTTTGCCTACACTAATTTATGTTTGACTTGTCATGTGCAAACCTACCGTTAATCATTGTTGCCTTTATTGCTCTTTCCGAACACCTGCTGACTATTGACATGTATGGATCATGTATTGGATACATGTCAATATCATATTCATCTATGAAAACCAAGTCCGCCTGATACCCATTTTCTATGCGCCCTATATTCCTATCAAGTATTTTTCCACCGTTAACAGTCGCCATTTGGAGAACCACTTTTGCATCAAGGAACGAAATGTTTTTCTCATAGGCTCTTTGGCTCCTTATTAGAAAATCCATTTCTTTGAACATATCTGGAGAGTTCAGCATGATATTGTCAGTCCCTATAGCTATAGTGAGTCCTCGTTTTAGCATCTCATTGATTGGGGGAAAACCCACACCCAACACACCGTTTGCTCTTGGGCATACTACAACACCCTTATGGGCAGAGTGCAGCAAATCAATATCGGATGTTTTCGGGTTTGTCAAGTGAACGTATATATCCGGATTCAACGTGTGTATTGTTCTGTCTATTTCCGTTTTTCCAGTCTTTTTCAATGACTCTTTAACTGCCTCATCAGATTCTGCGGCATGGATTGCAATTATCGGTTTTTCTTTTTTGTTGCGTATGTGCTGTTTGTTTGATTCCATAGTCACATTTTTATAAATTGCCAAAATCTCATCATTACATTCATTTGCACCACTAATTCCAAACCCATTGCATAAATTCAACATATCTTTACCCCTTTTAAGTACATCTTCTTTGTTTTTTAATTTGTTTCCAACACACCCATCATCAAAAGTATTGTTATCCATATTAGTTGTAGTAGCGGAAGTAACCTCTGCGCTATCACCGGCATCTCCATAAAAATCATTAAAATCTATTCTCCCCAAGATAACATTCCTTATGGGTATGTCCTGTGTTGCTGTTTTTAACAGTTTTACCCCATTTAAATCGCCCTCTCTGAAATCAACAAATGTTGTTATTCCTTTGTTTAGCATGGATATAGCAGCGTTTTTCATTGACTGTTTTAACTGCTCAGTTTCTGTTTTTTCCAATATGGTTTTTTTTATGCTCCGATTTGGGTTAACTCTTGTATCAAGATCTGCATTTGACGATATGTCCTTTCCTATGGCATCCCCTATATGGGTATGTGAATTCACTAAACCAGGTATTACCATGTAACCTTCGGCATCAATGACACATGTATCTTTGTTTTCCATTATGTTAGAATAATAAGCACCCTCAGTCAAATGCGAACTTTTTCCGATTTTTTCTATCACACCCTGATTGTTTACAACTATGATCGCATTTTCTATTATTTGTAATTCGATACCATATAAAATATCGGCTTTTTTTATGACCGTGGTCAAGTTGCTTCATAGACATGGATTATTGTGCCGTTTTTTCTAAATCTTCGTATTTCATCTAACGATTTGGTCGCCATTTCAGCTGCTTTCCTACCCGTTTTTCCGTTACCAATCCCACAATTTAGATTTATTTTTGTTGATGTGGTTATCAAATCAACAATTTCCTGGACTTTTTCCGTTGTCATGTTTTTTTTCGCAATTATCATAAAGTTATCCCCACCCAAATAAAATGCCAAGCTTTCCTCTTGCAAAAAGATGTTTGAGACATTTGAATATAAATTGACAATCAAGTTTGTTATCTCATAAGATGACAAATCACTAGTTATTGCAGTGGAATTGTCAATGTCCATGTGAAGGATTTTAACATCACCACAATCACCATAATCATCGTTCTTTTTTGTTTTAGTGTCAATTGCGTTAAGCTCACTGAACTCATTTTTATTGGCCCCGTAGATATTAGAATCAATCAAATACTCTTTTTTATTTTTTATAAAGTGAGCCTTTTTATTTGACCCTAATGGTGTTTCGTCTATTCCGATGGTCATTGATATGCCTATTTTTTTGTTATTCTTTGAAAATTGCTCATATATCTTTCTATGATCATCAGCGTCAATTTTGTTTGTAACAGCAACATATTCATCAAATCGATTGGAAAACACTATTCCATTTTTATTGGAAAACAATTCCTGTAACTCAGCATATATTTTTGATTGTAATATTTGCAGATGGTACTCCCTATCGCTGCCTAAGCCTAATGTCCATGGACCATATCCTTCTAATTTAATTATTGTTGTTTGATATGTCACGCTAATCTATTATTTTTATTCCTTTATTTTTTAACCTATTTTTTTTAATCTTTCCCAATTTTATAACCATTGATATAGCCGTATTAATGGAATGATGGGATACAGGTACTATCCGATCTTTAGCTTGTTCAAAAGTCATTTCTGGCCCGCTAATACCCAGTGCAACAGGTTTGCGGTACTTTAACGAAAGATCCCCCAAAAGCCTTGCGGTATTATTTGCTATCACCCTATCATGTCCGGTTTCCCCTTTTATCACTGCGCCCAAAGTTACTACAGCGTCAATATCTTTTTTATTGAGCATCTCCTCAACCATTAAAGGCATATCAAAAACACCTGGAACAAAGCAGACATAAGTAACCTTTACAGAAAGGTTTTGAGCATGTGTTTTTGCTTCATTTAACATCGGCAATGTAATTTCATTGTTAAAATCCGCAACCGCTATCCCTATTTTTATTTTACTCATGCTTTATAATACATTATTTGCATATGCTAACAGGTCTTTTGATTCAAGTATTACGGCGTTGTTATCTTGAGCGTATTTACAGGCATCTTTGTATGATAATGCTTTATAGTTGGCAGGATCCAACATTTCGCAGATTGTGGTCACGTTTGCAACATTTGCAATTTTTGCAAGAAAAATAGACATCTCTGTATGGCCCGTTCTCTCTTCAATAAGCCCTTTTGAGGCTATCAAGATCGGTACATGGCCAGGCGTTACAAAGTTACTCTGAAATTCTTCAATTATTGCATCATCATTTTCAGTTTTTTTTCCCAATCCCTTACAGATTTTGGCTAATGATGAAATCGTTAATGCTCTATCATAATCAGTTATTCCCGTGTATGTGTTTTTATGATTCAGTGTTATTGAAAAAGATGGTTTATCTCCATATGGTGAGGTATTTTTGTTTAACAAAGAAATAGATTTATTTGACTTTCCAAAAATGTTTAGAACGTCATATATGTAGGGCAATCCCAGTTTTAGAGAAAGTTCCCCTGATATTGCCGTGCAGATAAGGCCTCCTGCATCCTTTCTCATTCTTAAAATATGTTTAGGTAAAATATTTTCGGCAGAAACAACCATATCAGTTTCGTTTTCTCTGCTTGCCTCATCGTGGATTAGAACAAAATTTCCATTTTTTAGCGCCGTTACTGCTTCGGATATTTTTGACAACCGTATTTTTTGTGTGTAACAATTGTTAATATATTTTACTGTTTTTTTTGTTATTACCAATATTTTGGTAGATATTTGACACATACCGCGCTAGAATATCTGCTTCCACGTTTACAAAATCCCCAATGTTTTTTATGCCTAATGTGGTATTTTCCAAAGTATGGGGAATTAGAGCAATTTCCACCCTATCGTTTACCATGTTTACAACAGTTAAACTTATTCCATCTATTGTGATCGATCCTTTTGGGGCGATAAGGTGCAAGATGTCCTTGTCTGTGATTTCTAGGGTAATTTTACTGCCCATGTCATTTTTTTCAATTCTCTCTATTTTTCCAATACAATCAACATGTCCCAAAATAAAATGCCCTTCAAGTCTGCCCCCCACCTTTAGGCTTCTCTCTATATTGACTTTGTCTCCTTTTTTGACATACGAAAAACAGCTTTTTTTAATAGTTTCATCAATAATCTGAAAGGTAGCCATATTCTTATCTAATCTGGCGATTGTCAAACAAACCCCATTTATTGCAATACTGTCACCAATTCTTAGTTTTTTCATTTTTTCAACATTTATTGTTATTTCAGTGTGATGCCTGTTTTTGTCTTCAATGTATCTTATTTTGGTTTTTTTGGATGTAACGGTTTTTTTTATTTCCTCAATTACCACCAGGTCCTCGACAATTCCGGTAAACATGCTTTATTTATAATATAATACAATATAATATAATATAATTTGAATATTATTTTAATTAGGAAAAGCCAAAAATTGTTTATTGGTTGACAGACTCTAGGATTCTCTTTGCCTGTTTATAGTGCACAGCATCTATCATTTTTCCCTCCAGATTTACAGCACCTATCTTTGTTGTTTCCGTTGTCCTTCCTGTTTTTTCATATACTAACTCATCAAGGATTGATATTACTTTTTTTGCCCATTGTATATCTTGTTGTGATGGAGCGAAAACCTTGTGTGCCAGGTTTATTTGGGAGGGATGAATTATGCACTTTCCGGTATACCCCAATTTTTTCCCAAATACTAAATCCCTTTCCAAACCATCCGTATCGTCAATGTTTTGCCAGATGGAGTCAATTGAATCAACCCCTGCGGCCCTTGCATCGACGGGTACTTTTGCCCTGCCATACAAATAACCAGTCAAAATCTCATTATCGTTACTATCAATTTTCATGTTATGCAAAAAATCAAAAATCCCAAACACAAGGGACGATACTCGCGGGTCTGATTTTGCTATTGAGTAGGCATTTACAACCCCCAAAGCAGATTCAATCGAAGGAATTAGTTTTATAAAACCAATTGGAATGTTGTTTTCCTTTTCCAAAGTTTTTACAATGTTTGATATGTTGGCAATCTGATGGTCTGTTTCAACTTTGGGTATTACTATAGCATCAATTCCATCCAATATGATTTTTTTTAAATCATCCTTAGCCAATTCAGAGTCAGGTGCGTTAATCCTTACAGAAACCACAATCTTTTCATTAGATGCGTCTGACCTACCAATATCATGTATTGTTTTGCTTACAAGGTTTCTTGCATTTTGTTTTTCCTCAAAAGGGACAGAGTCCTCTAAATCAAAACAAACTATGTCCGAATTAATGGTTTTTGATTTCTCCAAAAACCTTTGGTTGTTTCCGGGTATGAATATTAAACTTCTTGAGGTGCCCACGGCTTTTATCCAATATATTCAATGATAAAAAAATTATAGTTTTTGCGGTGAGGTCATGATTTTGCCTATTTGCTCTGCGCCGGCCATCATGACATGACCTTCAACCATATTCGAAAACGGTAATGTTGTGTATATCAATGGCTTTATTTTACCCTTACTTACCCATTGGATTACCTGATCCAATTCTGCCTTCGTTCCCTGTGTTGAACCAAGAAGATTTGTTCCCTTAAAGAACAGATACCTCA
>JBKJYK010000100.1:0-3931 GCA_046715515.1 Candidatus Nitrosocosmicus sp. | reverse complement strand
TGCCGATGTTCCGCTAAAGGCGGCCCACCCATCACTGTTTGTTGTTTGATCACCATTAGGGTAGTTTCCATCCGCCGAAAGATCATTGTCTATCTCATCTCCAGGTTCAACTGGCAGCATCAAGTATATTGCTTTTGGAGGAAGCCCTACCAGACCAGAAACATCTGGCGTATTTCGGTTTCTGTATATTTTGCTTGTGAACCCGCTAGCATATCCTGTAGCTTCTAGTCTTCGCCCATCTCTATGCATGTACGTTCCACCAGCCGATATTACATCTGGATGCATTCCTGGAAAACCAAAATGGCCGTTTCCAGCCGAGAAAACCACAATTATCCCCTGTCTCACGGCGTTGGCTATTGCCGCCTCAAGTGGTCTAAGATATGCGGGAAGGGGAGAGGAAAGCGGTGTTCGTCCGTCTCCCTCAACCAAGTCCATGCCCCAGCTACAAGAAATAACATGAGGTCTAAGCATAACAGCTCTGTTAAAGTCAGCAGTTGCATTCACAGGACTCATCTTGACCATCGTGAACTCTACATCTGGGGCAATGGCAAAAATATTGGCCGATTCGCCTGTGCCATGGCCTGACTCATCATGCTCGGGATTTGTCGCACCAGGGCTCAAGACAGTTGGGTTTGCTCTATAACCCCTTTCGATAAAGTAAGGATGACGATACCATCCGGTATCCACCATTGCAACCCTGATTCCCCTTCCTGTAAAGCCTGCTCTATGGGCCCTATCTGCGTTCATACCAATGGAAACTTCAGGTGGATCTAAATTCCAATAGGGAACCGTTGGGGGCAAATATGAAGATAGAAAATACACCTTTCTGTTTATTGCCCCTCCTTCCAACAAATCAGACAGATCGCTTTTTGCCGTATCAACGAAACCCTCTATGTTTGTGTCGTCAGTATCAATCACAGTTGTTGTGGACTCCATACCGAGGTGTTTCAATATGGGTCTTTCTTTTGTAAACAATTTAGTTTTAAAGACAGAATTATATAGTGACGGTGGACCTGCTATGTTAATCGTTATGTAATTTGTGGACAATACATCAAATCCCTTCTCCCTCAAACGCTTCATGGACGCATGGACTAGAGATTTATCTGAAACAAAATCATCCACATTTTCAACGGTTACCGGCTCCTCAGAATCAAATAAGGATACTCCAATTGGCGAAATAGGGGAAACTTCTGCGTATACCTTTTCGGGCAAGGCTGCATGAAAGTCTTACTTAGTGCTGTCAATGTTATTTTGCATGATTTTATACAACAACATCTTTTTATTAAAGCTTTTGAATAGTTTTGGACTTAATTGTCATTTTTACTCCAATACAGTAATTTAGGACCAGTGATGCTAATACACAATAAATCGTAAAAGTTTTGAATAAAGTTAACGATAATTTAATTTTACGGATTGTATGCAATGAGAAATCATTATTTAATATTCATGGTACATACAGAACTATTGAAAATAAAGTATCTGTCTGCAACATTTGGCGCAATTGCATTAATCTCATTCATATCAATCATATTTCAGTACTACATAACTGAGGAGACAAAAAAGCATGTCAATTCTGCGCATAATAACCAGGATAGTAAATTCCATCACAATTTTCTTCCCATATCAAAAGAGCCCCCTCATGTAGAAAAAATTAATTTTGTTATATTACCATTATATTTTAAAGACATTAGATATACAATATCAGTCATGGAAAAGGAGAGTATCGACATTTCAGCAGAGGTGATTTTGAAAACCAAAAACGGAAAATCCATGATAAATGAGGACATCCCGATTACATCAGAGAACATAGAGCAATTCCAACCATCCCCTGACACCATTGAAAATGCTACGAGCATATTAGAAAAACTCAACTTTACTGTTTTTAACAATAACTATACCTTAACAATTCAAGGCAAAGCAGAATTATTTGAAAAGGTTTTCAATGCAAAGATAACAGTAGAAAAAAATACCTTTACAGGTAAAACCACCATCAAACCCGACAGGGAACTAAATATTCCTGACACATTAGATAATATAGTTGAAGGAGTTGTATTTACACCACCGCCGGATTTTCACCTATAAGATAATTAAGTTTCATCATTAGAGGTCAATTTGTCATCATTTCTATAGGAATAGCATCTTTTAGAGATATCTTTATTGCCACAAGTTTTTCCAATTGGAAAATACCTTAGTAGCATGAGGGGCGTGGCAAACTATCCAAAAGAGTTTTCGACACATATTATCTCTAACCGGAAAAATAGAGAACAGTTAACTATATCCTTAAATAGAAAATGGATGATTAAAACTGTAGTGTAATGCAATTAAATGCCAATAGCCACACCTTCTGGTTTACCCACAAGGTAAATCGATACGAGACAGTCAAAATTTCCCCAGGCAAAACAACACTAAAAAAAACATCCGAGATAGTAATGCTGGATTGGGACAACTGCACTTTGGATGTGGTTGGGCGGTTACCTGACGGCAAAACAAGAATCGTTTTTCGCAGCAAATCAAAAAAAATAAGCAAGTATATGGGTGATAAGCCTGTCGGCATAAGATACATGCTGGGGGTCGACATCACAAAAGCATCTTTACCAAAAATAGAACAATATGAGCTGTCAGAAGATAACTCAAAAGTGAGAGACAATTTTGATGTCGGCAAAGGACAAACAAACAACAACCAAAGGGTGGTTTTTCAACTTGATGACAGATACTGGATTTGGGATTGGTATGATGGCCAAGAGAGTATTGAGAATACCGAAATATATAGAATTTATCAATTGGTGTCATCTCAGATTGAATCGTCAAAGCCATTCACCAGGGGTTTGTTTAACATAGAATTGGAAAATGAAATAGAGGAAGCAAAAACCAAAAAAAGCCCCATAATACCATTAATTTACCAACCCGCAATGGATTCCCTGAAAAATTACGTTCGGGAGGTTCATTGCGCAATGATAGAGCCAAACATAATTGAGGTATCAATCATATTCAATAACGAACAGTTAAGGAAATTTAAGATTGCCAACAATTTTTATGAAAAATTTAGGCTTTTAAAATACGGCAGAACATCTGACATAGAAACGTTTAGGATTTCCAATGATGGCAGCAATCTTAAAGATAATGACAAGAACTACTATACTTTTGAGAACATCTATTCGGACAAATATGGCATAGAATATGACACCATCCACCACGATCCCAAGATAGCGCCACCCAGGGAAATAAAATACATGTCTAAAAAATTTTTCAACCCCATTGTTTTTATAAACACGTCCAATCATGCGATGTCTGAGAGTGACAACAATCATGATCTGTGGAAATGGGAATACATTCCGTTCACAAAAGACTCACCGATAAAGTTTGGCACTAAATCC
This sequence comes from Candidatus Nitrosocosmicus sp., assembly GCA_046715515.1. GTDB lineage: Archaea > Thermoproteota > Nitrososphaeria > Nitrososphaerales > Nitrososphaeraceae > Nitrosocosmicus. The sequence goes on along the minus strand of JBKJYK010000100.1, from coordinate 557 downwards.
AGATCAGAAATAGACAGGGCATTCACTTCCATTCTTTTAAAGATTGCAACCCTTTTCACAAGGTGACCATCCAAATCTTGCCAAAGCCACAAGAGAAAAAATGGGTGTCCAGTTCATTTATGCATATACCGTATCGCCGTAGGCTGCAACATGGTTCCGCATACGGCACCCTTTAATTGGCATTTTTAGTTTGTTTTTATTAATAACCAGGATTGGCGACTTTCCAAATGAAAAGCATAAAGATATCTTTTGTCTTCTATATCAGATTTGCTCAATAAAGCGAAAGACATTACACCACACACTCCTTCCCTTCCCCCTTTTTTAGTTAGCATTTGCATCCCTTAAGACAAATGCGGATACAAGGCAACAGTTAACAGCATAATGTCTCCCGACCCAAAACCCTTTTAATACGATATTCACACTGAAAAGTCAAACAACAAAACTAGCTTTTGGTAATCTGTTATTTTACAGAGTGCATCTATTTTCCAAAACCCAATTTTAGTCCGAACAATAAGCACAACATAGGGAATTAAATGGCTAAATGAAATATCACATGC
>JBKJYK010000099.1:0-4146 GCA_046715515.1 Candidatus Nitrosocosmicus sp. | reverse complement strand
GTTTGCCTGCACTTACAGGGCCTTTTGTATTTACAGCGTGGGTATGGTTAATTGCAATTTATGGATTCACAAATATCCCCGCAGGTCTAGGCTGGTCTAGGCCCTAAATCAATATTCTGCCACTTTTTTTATTGAGAGTATAGAATGCAAAACCCTAAAGATAATATATATTTAAACATGAATTTTAATTTTGGGTGTTATCTTGATTGTTTATTATTTCCTTTAAGATGATAGTCTTGTTGTGAAATGTCCAAATTTAACGAATCCTTAGAACAGCTAAAGAATAATGTCCAGATGTCAGAACCTCAAAAGATTCGTTCTTTTTACAAGTTATGTGAAGAGTTCGATAAAGAGTCTATTATATTGAGGCTAAGTGGTAATATCAAAAATAGGTTTACCCGCTCTAACTATTTGATTACATTCACAAACAAAGGGATTATCATTTCAAAAAAAAGGAATCTGCAAAATCTTTTGGATATTGGCTATGTAGCCGGACTAGGGCCGTTTTTGCATTATCTTTTATCTGACAAGGTAAAACTTGACGATATAAAATTAAAAGATTCGTTTGTTCATAAAGGATTTTCGCCATCAAATTTAACAAATGATTTTTTCTATATCAATTATAAAGAAATCAGTAAACTTGTCTTTTATCATGGGGTTGAAACCCTTGTAACAAATATGCTAGGCTCAGCAGTAAATTATAATTTCCTAAAAATTTATACTCAAAAAGATTCGCACAACTTTATTATTCCTGCAAAGAAAAATGGTGGTTATAAAAAAATATTTTATTGGTTAAAGATGTCTTTACCTATCATAATATACCCGGAATAGTGATACAATTAAGTAGACGTCGACTAAATGGAAAACCGTTGGTTACATTATCATATATATAAATTATTATTTAGAATTTTAAAATAACTCAATTCCTTTTTTTAGTATGAACTAAAAAATGATGTTAGCCCCAAGAGAAATTGAAAAAATGATGATTTGGACTGCAGCTCAAATTGCAGAGGGAAGAAAACAACGAGGAGTAAAACTGAATTATCCTGAATCAATAGCCTTTATATCTAATTTTGTAGTTGAAGGCGCCAGAGAAGGAAAAACAGTGGCAGAGTTGATGATGTCTGCAAGAAATGTTTTAAAAAAAGAGGATGTAATGGATGGTATATCGGAAATGATTCACACTGTTCAAGTGGAAGTCACGTTTCCGGATGGTACAAAACTTGTTACTGTGCACGATCCAGTTCAATAGGTTATGTAAAATGAGTAATATAGTTATCAATAATTCAAACTTGAGAAATGGAGGTATTGTTACACAATGATACCTGGAGAATATATCCTATCTAAAGGAGATGTTTTGTGTAACGAGAACCGAAAAACAATAAAGATTACAGTAAAACATACCGGTGATAGACCGTGTCAAATTGGCTCACATACACATTTCTTTGAGGTAAATAAGGCACTTGACTTTCCAAGGAAGGAGGCATTTGGTTTTAGGTTGAATATACCAGCTGGTACCTCTGTGCGATTTGAACCTGGTGATACCAAAGAAGTAGAATTGTGTGAATTGGGTGGAATGCGGGTCTGTTTTGGTTTTAATGGCTTAACTATGGGAAGTATGAAATCGGCAAATATAAAAAAAATGGCATTTGAAAAAGCAAAATTCGCCGGATATAAAGGAATGGGTAATTAGGAGGTATTGAAAAATGGTATTAAAATTAACAAAAAAGCAATATTCTGAGTTATTTGGAGCCACCAAAGGCGATAAAATCCGATTAGGTGATACTGATCTAATGATTGAGATTGAAAAAGATTTAATCTCGCATGGAGATGAATGTGTTTTTGGAGGAGGTAAAACCTTACGGGACGGATTGGCACAAACCTCTGGAGTTACTAATGCGAATGGTGCTTTGGATCTTGTTGTTACCAATGCTGTTGTACTAGATCCAGTGATTGGCATAGTAAAAGGAGATATCGGAATAAAAGACGGAAAAATTGCTGGAATAGGAAAAGCTGGCAATCCTTTGGTAATGGATAATGTAGATAAAAACTTGGTTGTCTCTGCTTGTACAGAAGCTACTGCCGGTGAGCACACAATATGTACACCCGGACACTTTGACACTCATATTCACATGATTTCTCCACAACAGTATATTGATGGAATAAGCAATGGTATTTGTAACATGATAGGTGGTGGTACCGGACCTGCTGATGGTACTAATGCTACAACCTGTACTCCTGGCTCTTTTAATATTAGCAGAATGCTAGAGTCAGTAGAGGATATACCTGTAAACTGGGGATTTTTGGGAAAAGGCAACGATTCGCATCCTTCATTAGCCACTCAAATGGAGCAAATTGAAGCAGGAGCATGCGGACTTAAAGATCATGAAGATTGGGGAACAACTGCAACTGTTTTGGATGCATCTTTGCGAGCTGTTGATTTAACCGATACCCAACTTGCAATACACACAGACTCCATCAATGAATGTGCATATCTTGAGGATACGATAAATGCAATAGATGGCAGAGTAGTACATAGCTATCATACAGAAGGGGCTGGTGGTGGACATGCACCAGATATCATTGCAATAGCATCAGAGCAAAATGTTTTGCCCTCATCGACCAATCCAACCAGGCCATTCACAGTAAATACTGTTGATGAACATTTGGATATGTTGATGTTTTGCCATCACCTGAATCCAGCTGTCTCTGAAGATGTGGCGTTTGCTGATTCTAGAATTCGCGCGGAAACAATTGCTGCTGAGGACGTTATGCATGATGAAGGTGTGATAAGTATGTACTCTTCTGACAGTCAAGCTATGGGTAGAATTGGGGAAGTAGTTATTCGTGCATGGCAAACTGCAGACAAAATGAAAAAGATGAGGGGAAAATTAAAAGAAGAAACAGGGGATAACGATAATCTAAGAGCTAAAAGATATATCGCAAAAACCACGATTAACCCTGCAATTACCCATGGTGTGTCTGATTATCTAGGTTCACTGGAAACTGGAAAATATGCAGATTTAGTGATGTACAATACTGCTTTCTTTGGTGCAAAACCAAAAATGATATTTAAGGGTGGTTTTATTGCATGGTCTGTTATGGGTGATCCCAACGCTTCTCTTCCAACACCGGAGCCAGTTTATTATAGGCCGATGTTTGGTGCAATGGGTAAAGCAGTCAAAAGAACCTCATATACATTTATGTCTAAAAAGTCTATAGAATTAGGAGTTCCACAAAAGTTGGGATTAGAAAAAACTGCATTGGCTGTTAAAAATTGTAGAAATATTGGCAAGAAAGATATGATATGGAATGATAAAACCCCTGAAATAACCGTTGACCCTGAAACATATGAGGTAAAAATTGATGGACAAATTGCAACTGTTGATCCAGCAAAGGAATTAAGCTTGGCACAAAGATACTTTATGGCATAACTAATCCATATTGCTAAAATATGGAAAAATCAATAAGGTATTTTTTTCTTTTTTTCTGATGTATGATATATTTATCTTTTAGGAGTTTTGTTTTTAACTTATGTCTTCACCTCAAAATTATGGAGTTTGGAAACCTATTGCAGAAAATATTGAGTTCAATGCACTAGAGTCAAATTCTAATGCAGTAATGGCAGTAGCAGATACGGTTAGAACTACCCTCGGGCCAAAGGGTCTGGACAAACTTTTAATTGATCAATCTATGAATAGGCATGTTTCAAATGATGGCGTTACAATTCTTTTATCGCTAAGGGCAATTCATCCGGTTGCAAGAATGATTGTGGAAATCGCAGAGAGGCAGGAACAAAAGGTGGGTGATGGTACCACCACAGCAGTTATTCTTGCTGCTGAAATGATTAAAGAGGGAAAGAGACTAATCCGTGAATTAGCCGTTCACCCTACAAAAGTTGTTGAGGGAATAGAAAGTGGAGTGAAACATTCTTGTGATTTGTTAAAAAAAAGTGCGAAAAAAATCAGTTTAGATGAGATAGAGATGGATCAAATAATAAAAACCAGTTTGTCTTCAAAATTAGATGGAAATGTGTTGCATAAAATGGTTGTTTCCGCTCTAAGGGCCGCAGGTAAAGATGCAATTTATGATGGCAAATATGATTTTGATAAATCGATTAAGGTAGTTAGACGAACTGATATGGAT
>JBKJYK010000098.1:0-10414 GCA_046715515.1 Candidatus Nitrosocosmicus sp. | reverse complement strand
TCTGGTTCTGGAAAAACTACCTTGGCTAAACTTATCATAGGATATATAACTCCTGATGCTGGAGATATTGTTTTTCTTGGACAGAACATTAATAATTCAAAAAAAAACAAAAGCTTTTATTCGTCAGTACAAATGATTCATCAGGATCCATATAGTTCCATCAATCCATACCTTAAAATCAAGGATATTGTTATGGAACCATTAAAAATTCATAATGGCAATCTAAGTTATGCCGAAAAAGAAAAGAAGGTTAGAATAGCTCTGAGCAGAACCAAATTAGAGCCTGTTGAAGAGTTTTTAGAAAAATATCCTGATATGCTTTCTGGCGGTCAAAGACAACGTGTGTCAATCGCTAGGGCCATTGTGAGCATTCCTCGATTAATAATAGCTGATGAACCTGTATCTATGTTAGATGTTTCTATACGCGCAGAAATCTTATCTTTATTAAATGAATTGAGAAATAGTTTGAATATTTCTATTATTTATATTACTCATGATTTAGCTACATCGAGATTAATTGGTGATAAAATTGGTATTATGTTTGCAGGGAACTTGGTTGAATTTGGGAATATAGATGAAGTACTTTTAAATCCGCTTCATCCATACACTTGGATGTTGTTGGATGCTGTAAATTTTTCTTCATCTGGCTCTAATGTGTATTTTAAAACTCCTGAGCAAACAAATTCATTTGATATTCCTTCGGCTGGCTGTAAATTTTACAATAGCTGTAAACTGTCTTCTAAAGAATGCGCCGGTGATCCTCAGAAATATGAGGCTTCTAAGGGACATTTCGTATCCTGTTTTAATTATGATAAACATGATGTAGATGATAACTAATTTAATTCTGTTTGATTGCTTTCACTTTGTTGTGATGGTTGTATTTTACTACTTGAGATATTCCATTTTTTGGGTATACTCCAAATATGATGTCGGATTTAGCTACCGTAGAATCCTTCAGTGTTACCATTATTATTTGATTGTCACTGGATCTAAGCAATAAAATCTTTGACAGTCTTTCAGTGTTTTGTGCATCCAAGTGTGCATCCACCTCATCCATCAAATAGAAAGGTGATGGTTTAAGTGATTGAAGTGCCAGTAGAAAGACTATTGCCGCCATTGTTTTTTCTCCTCCTGACAAAGAAGTGGATTCTCTGGCCTGCTTATTTGGAAATTGTACCATCAACAAAATCCCACCAGAAAAAATATTCTCCGGATCTTCTAAATCTAGCCAAGCATTGCCTCCGGTAATCTCTGAAAATGTTTTTCTAATGTCTTCATCTACTTTTTTAAATGCATTGGTAAAAACAATTTCCTTTTCTTTTCCAGTTTCCGCGATAAACCTTACGATAGAATTTCTCTCTTCTTCCAACTGATTTTTTTTATTTGACATTCCTCGATACCCGTCTATTATTTCTAGATATGTTTCATCGGCCCGTAGGTTTACTCTTTCTTTTATATTTTCGTACTCTATTTTTAAATCTTGGTACAAGTTACCTACCTCATAACTTTCTAGAGTTTCATTATACCCTAATTCTTGCAATTCATTTATTTGATTTGTCTTTTGATTTTGAAGAGATAAAATGTCTTTGTTGTTTATAGCTATTTCCTTTTCCAACGAATTTAATTCTTTGACAGCTTTTCTTTCATTCTCTATTAATTTTCTGTATCTGTGCTCATATTCCTGTAGCTTTGCATATGTGGAACTTGTTGATTGTATTATTTTGTTTTCCTTTTCTCTTAATCCTCCAAGTTCTAATTCAATGCCTTTTAGCTCGGTCTTTGACTTTTCTAAAATTGATTCCTTGTTTTCAATTTCATTTTCTATGAATTCTTCTTCCTTTTTTGATTTTTGATACTGTATATTGGTATTGTCAAAATTATTCTTTAAAAGAGATTGAGTTAAGGTCAGTTGTCTTATTTGATTGTTTATTATTTCGAGCTCGTTGCTAATCCTCTTTTTCTCTTTGTTTAAATTGTTTATTTCTTCTATATCGTTTTCATTCTCTATAAATTCTATTTCTTTTTTAATTTTGTTTATGGTGCTTTCAATGACTTTAAATCTTGTTTTAGATCTATACAGAACATTCGTTATTTTGTCAATTGATATACTATTATCTGTATTGCTTTCAATTAGTTTTTTACTATCGTGCTGATGCTTGTTAATTGCATTTTGAATTTCAATAGCTTTTTTGTTCAGATCTGATATTTGAGATTTAATAGAATCCAATGCATTTTTATTTGTTGTCTTTTCCTCATTAAGGTTGTATAACTCGGAAATTTTTATTTTTGTTAGTGTCTTTAGCTTTTCCATACTTATTTTTAAACTTTCAATAGAATCAGATAATAGAATATCTTTAGTAAGATCCGATACTTTTGAGCCATAATCAAATTGCATTAGTGACAAATTCGGAAAAAAAATCTCCCCGGTGATTGAAACTGCTTTATGTCCATGTTTTGATAATAGGTATGCAGTCAGTGGGTTTTTTGTAAGGATGATGCTGCCAAATAGAAATTCTGATAAATTTTTTATTTCACAATATACAAATTCTGATAATGGGCCTAATATTGATGGATCATCTGGTATTTCTTTAATCTTTTCACCATTAAGCAGTTCTAATGGGATTATTTTTAGAAATGGTATTCCGTTATTTTTGGAAAACTCTGCCAAAACAATCATACTTTTAATGTCTTTTACGACTATGGACTTCATCCATTCATTTCCAGATGCAATAATAGCTTTTTGATATTTTTCGTTCCATTTTAATAGATTAAACACATATCCTACGATACCTAAATTTTTAAAATCTTTCAACAATGTTGCAATCGCATAATCTTCGGTTAAAATATTTTTAGCTAACTTCATTTTTTCATCATATTTTAGTAGTGTTTTTTCTGTGTTATCTGTGATTTTTTTTGATATTTCTATCTCTTCATTTAACTTTGCATACTCGTTATCAATCCTATAACTGTTTTTTTGTAGATTTTTAATGTCAGAATAAAATACTGTAATTTTGTTATTTAGATCTGATTTGTTTTTCTCGCTTTTTTCCTTTTCTACAAGTAATTCTTGTATTATCCTATCATTGCCTTTTATTTTATCTGCTGTGTTTTTGATTTTTTCTTCATTTCTAACTATGGTGATTTCTATTTCGCTCTTTATTCGCTCTAATTTCTTTAGTCTTGTTTCCATAAAATTCTTTTTATTTATTTCGTTTGAATTTAATACGTTCTTTTTTTCTATTTCTTCATCTATTTCTTCAACCTTTTTGTTTTTCTCATCTCTGTTTTCTGTTTCTGTTTCTATTTTGTTTTTTATATTGGTTAGTTGCACTTGATATTCTCTTAATTTTTTATGCTGTGTTTGTTGTTCAACTAAATTGTTTTTCTTCCTTTGATTTATTTGATTGAAGTAATATTGAGATTCCTTTATTATTGAATTAGTGTGTTCATACTGGTATATCACTGATGATAGTTTTATCTCTAAATCTTTTTTCTCTTTGTTAGAATCATTCGATAATATTAAAAAATGTTCCTTTTCATCGTTCAAAATCTTTATTTCTTGATTTAACTTATCTATCTCACCTGAAATTCTTTTTATATTGCTTTCATTAATTTCGTTTTTGGAGGTTAGATTTGTAATATCATTAATTGTATTCTTTTGTTTTCCAGAGATCCTTATAGCTTTTAATCTCCTAATCTCCGATTCTAGTTGGATAAATCTGTGTTGATCATTTCTTTCTGATTCTAATTCATCTATCCTATTCCTTACATCATTCATTTTAGTTAAAGCTATTTCCAATCTCTTGTCTGATTCCTCCAATTGGTTCATAGCTTGATTCTTTTTTTCGTCAAAATAAGAAAGTCCTACGATGTCTTCTATAATTTTCCTTCTTTCTTCCGAATTTAATTCCGATATCCTTGTTATCATACCTTGCTGTACTATGTTCAATTTGTTAGGTGATGCGACAATTATCTCTAATAACTCCATTACGTTGTTCCTTGAAACCCTTTTTCCATTGATAATGTATTGACTTTCTCCACTATTTGCTCCAGTCATTTCTCTAGTAATGGTAACATTGTCATTATCTACTGGTATTCCTCTATCTGTGTTATCAAAAGTTAAACTTACTTTTACTGTTTTATTTGTAATGTTGTTTGAGGAATTGTCATGGAATAAAGATTGAAATCTATCTACTCTAAGAGCTTTTGGACTATTTTCACCCAGTGCAAATAAAATTGCGTCCAGGATATTGCTTTTACCTGAACCATTAGGTCCTGTAACTACAATTAACCCTTTTTGAAAATTTAATATTATGGTTTTTGAACCAAATGACTTAAACCCATTAATTTCTAATTTTTTAATGTGCACCAATATTTCGTTAATGTATAATTGCCATAATTGTTTATTATTTTTTTTATTCTGTCTTCAATATTGTTATCTTTTTGACCTTTTCTAATTTTTCCAAATCAATAAACTCATCATTTAAAATATCTTTTGATATAGTATTGTTTGATATGTTCGTCATTTTAAATTCATGGTTAGGTATCAAGGATATTATATTCTCATGGTCTTGGTCTTTTCCTATTATTATTTGAATGGTTCCATTTATGACTAATTTGGAGCTATAGGAATAAAACAAATCTCTTAGCAATTTTGTCTTATTGAAGTCCTTTTTCTCATCATTGGTTATCGTTATTATAAAGGTGTCAACTGATCTGTCTTTGATAAAAGGTAGTAGACTCTCTATATTTCCTGGAAAAACCTCTAAATTTTCTATCCCTGCCGCCTTTAATTTTGATTGAGATATCATTACATCGTCCTTATTTTTTCCAATACCAATAAAAAATTCCTTTTTATTTATGATGGCATTACTAATTATAAAATCACAATTATGCATATCCAATTCCATGTTTATCTTGTTGTGTTTTATTCTCGCATCAAAAATTATTTTGTTGATACGAGTCGAAGGATTTCCCTCGTGAAAGAACCTATAAACATTATCCCATTTTTGTTTGAATATTTCTGGAAAGTTCTTTCTAGATATTATTTCTTTAAACAATGACTCCTCGGAGAAAAATGACAGAAACCTGTCTGTTCTCAAAACTGCTTCTGCTATTGGGAGATTTAGTTCTTGGTATAGATTTATTACCCTATTCCATGCTAAAAGCGGATCTGAGCTTAAATACGTTACAGAAAGATCAGCTAGTGACAAAATATCCGCTATCACATTAATTTTTTCACCAGAAAAACCGTTATTATTAATTTCTCTCAACAATTGATTAAAATTGGATTGAGATCTTTCATCATAAGGATAATCTGTTCTCCAAATCAACGCTTCTGTTATTTTACTTTCTAGAGGTGTTTTTCTATTATTCAAATGCTCTGGATGTACTGTTGAAAACTCTTTCGTTGGGAGTAAAGGCGATTCATTTTTTCTAAAATATTTTATTAGCCCCTCATCGTTAAAACTAAAATAAGCATCGTGAATTCTCTTTTTCCTTAATTGTTCTATTGTGCTAATTACTGAAGGCCTTCGTGTATAATTTGAATTACGGTATTTCAGATCTTGCATTGGATCATAGTCATGCAATAGTGCTGCAACAAGCATTATTTCGTAATCTTTGTTATTTATGGGGTATCCGTGAATTTCTTTAGGCAGCATATGCAAACTCATGTATGCAACTTCCAATGAATGATGGAGATTGTGATATTCACTAGAGCCTTCTCCTAGACCTAATTTTTCGTATTCATTCCTTAAGAATTTTAGCAACAATGCTGTTTTATTTAGGGATTTTTCGTCTATTCCTGTCATTCTGGCTTTTATTATCAAAGACCCAATCAAGTCATTTGTTGACATTCTTGAAAGGTTGTCATTTGTGTATTGAATTCTACGTTGTTTTGCATCTGGCAACATTTCCTTTGTTTTGCCATAGATTATTCTTATGGGAAGGCTTTTGTTTAAATATGTTACCAAGGATATAAACATATTCCAAGGCTTTGTCAGTATTATTTTTTCCCTGTCTACTAGTTCATCAATTGTTTTTGGAATGTTTTTATTAACCTCGGTGATTGTGTTTGTAAGTGTGCTTATTTCTAATTGGAAATATGTATTGAAATTTTTGTAATCTGTATTCATTACAAGCCATTGTGGAATAACTATCCTAAATCTATGATATTTGTTGGGGTGCACCATATTTTCTTTTGACATACCAAAAGAATAATTCTCTTTTATCGTTATGGCCAAATTGTTTTTTCCTTGGTTAAAGGGAAGATTTCGATCCTTAGTTATTTGTAATATTATGTTCTTGTTTATCTTTTGCAATTCAATAAGTATTTTCCAATATTTTCCTTTATCCATCCATTGTGGAACCTCATTATCTCTTTCCCAATAATCTACAATTCCATAATGTGTGTATCCCTCTTCCCATTGTCTGGTTTCGGGGTTAAATGTTTTATAGTCATATTCTCCAATCATAGGATCTAATTTGTGAGATAAAGACCAAGTTTTTTTAACCAATTTTGTAACTCTGTCAAATTGATTGTATGCCATAAATCCCCATACACACCCTAATAAACTGAATATCGCAAATATTAGTTGGGATGAATCGCTGTTCTTATCCGAAAAAAAATTTGAAACCAAAGGAATCCCAAAAAAACCTGTTGCTATCATAAAAATAAATGATAATGTAATAAAAAAACCTGTTGTATATCTATAATGCAATAAACTAAAAGTCCACTTTTTATTGTTCTTCATGGGATTATCTCTATCCTATAGAAACTGGACTTCATGTGTTGTTTTTTCACTCAAAAACCTTGAATTTATATTATATATTTTTACTTTCTTATATGTTTATAATCCGTATATTTTCATTTTTTCAGCTTTTTCTATTACATTGTCAATAATTTGATTAGATGCCGATAGTTGGTTTTGGGGATTGAAAACGGATTTTAACTCTTCTACAGTAATATTTTTATTGATGGTCTCATCCTCTGCTAATATCTTAAAAAAGTGATCTTTAGTTTCTGTTGCCTTGAAAGCTATTCTTTGTATGTTCCTGTATGCTTCAAATCTTGGAATACCCTTAGAAATTAAAATTTGAAGTACAAATTCTGCAAATATTTGACCTTTGGTTATTTCAATATTTTCCAATATTCTCTCTTTATTTATGATTAATCCTGAAATTACTTTTATCATTGTGGCAATCATATCGTCTAGCAAAATTGCCGATATTGGAATTATGAAACGTTCGTTAGCAGAATTAGACAGATCCCTTTCATGCCATAAAGAAATGTTTTCCAAAGCTGTATATGTATTGGATTTGAGCATTTTAGCAAATGATGATATTCTTTCACTTTTAATTGGGTTTTTTTTAACAGGCACTGCGCTGCTTCCCATTTGACCTTTCTTAAACGGTTCTTGGACCTCACCAATTTCGGTTCTTTGTAAATTTCTTATTTCTATGGCTATTTTATCTAATGTGGATCCAATTAATCCAATAATAAATATCATTTCTGCATACCTTTCTCTTGGAATTATTTGTGTTGCTGCCTCAATTGGGAATAGACCTAACTTTTCTGACACTATTTTCTGAACCTCTAGTGCTTGCTCTCTCATTAAAGAGCCCGTCCCAACGACACCCAAAGTTTTGCATAACAAAAACCTTTTCTTACCTTCTTCAATTCTTGTTAAGTGATCTAACATTTCATTTGACCAAATTGCGAATTTTAAACCAAATGCCATGATGCTAGCATGTTGGCCATGAGTTCTGCCTACGGTGGGTAAATTTTCATTTTCTTTAGCTTTTATCAATAACTCTTTGATTAATTGTTGTATTTTTGACTCAATGATTTTAAATGCATCATACATTTGCATTGATGTGCTTGTATCAACAACGTCATTGCTGGTTAATCCATAGTGGATCCATGGTTTTGTATTGTTTGAGCATAGTTCGCTAATTGCTTCTACTATTGCAGCTGTGTCGTGATCGCTAACCCTTTCTAAATCCTTAATTCTGTCAAGGCTTATCTTATCTGAGGCTATTATTTTTGTTATCTCTTCTGAAGCCTCTTTGGGTATTAGGTTAACCTTTGCTTGTGCTTCTGCAACTGCCGCTTCAAATTTTAATTCATAATCTAGTTTTTTACATTCTTCAAAAATCTCTTTCATTTCTTTACTTCCATATCTTCCACTATCAATTGGTAAAATTGGCATTAATTATTTTCAAATGTTGACTATCTAATTTATTATTTAGGATGATTAATATTGACAAGATTGAAATATTTAGCATATAAGGGACAATGTCTAGTTCATTAGTAACAAAAAATGGAAAGCACCAAGTCAATAAAATAACCGATTTTAAATTTCAGATTTTCAAAGACGAGTCAAAAGAAATGAATGTTCCGGTTACAATATTTGCAAATGATTTGCTAATTTCAAAAATGATTTCAGACCGTACACTTGATCAAGCTGTAAATGTAGCTACTTTACCGGGGGTAAAAAAACATGTAGTTGTATTGCCTGATGGACACGAAGGTTACGGTTTTCCAGTTGGGGGCGTTGCCGCATCGGATGTGGAAGATGGCATTATCAGCCCAGGTGGTGTTGGTTATGATATTAATTGTGGAGTTCGATTAATCAGGACAAATCTTGTTGAAGCGGATGTACGTCCAAAACTTAAGGAACTTGTAAATGAACTCTTTTCCTCTATTCCAACTGGTGTTGGAAGCGAAGGTGCAATTAAGCTTACATCTTCCGAATTAGATGAATTACTAGTTGAAGGTGCCAAGTGGTCGGTAGAGAATGGTTATGGAATAAATAGCGATTTAGAGTCCTGTGAGGAATTTGGTAAAATGAAAGGTGCAGATCCCATAAATATTTCAGGCAATGCGCGAAAAAGGGGATCCCTTCAATTAGGTAGCTTGGGTTCTGGCAACCATTTTCTTGAAATCCAGAAGGTGGATAAAATATATGACAATAAAGCCGCAGAAACTATGGGAATCACAAAAGAGGGCCAAATACAAATTTTAATTCATTGTGGCTCGAGGGGATTCGGGCACCAGGTATGCAGTGATTATTTGCGTTTGTCTGAACAATCTATGAAAAGGTACAATCTAAAGGTTATAGATAGAGAACTAGCTTGTGTACCTAACGGTTCACCGGAGGGTGAAAGTTATAGGAAATCAATGTTTTCAGCATTGAATTTTGCTTGGGCAAATAGGCAAATGATCACTCATTGGACAAGAATGGCTTTTCAACGTATTCTTAAAATGAGTGAGCAAGATTTGGATATGAATTTAGTATATGATGTTTCTCATAATATTGCAAAAGTAGAACGTCACAAAGTTGATGGAGAGGGAACTAGGGATCTAGTTGTACATAGAAAGGGAGCAACCCGTGCATTCCCTGCGGGAATGGAACAATTACCGCAAAGATATCGCTCTATTGGTCAACCTGTGATTATTCCTGGGTCTATGGGTACTGCTAGCTGGATATTATTGGGAAATGAAAAATCCATGGAATTAAGCTTTGGATCAACTGCTCATGGTGCCGGAAGGACTATGTCACGATCCCAAGCAAAAAAAACTAATACAATAGAAGAAGTAAAGAAAAAATTGGAATCTAGAGGCGTATATGTAAAATCTTTGACTAAAAATGGGTTAGTTGAAGAAACGCCAGATGCATACAAAGATGTAGATATGGTTGCAGATGTATCTCATAATGTTGGCATAGCTACCAAAGCAGTACGATTAATACCTCTTGGGGTGATTAAAGGATAAATTGACAAGCCATGAAAACTCCAATATAGACGATCCAGACCTTGAATTAATAAAAGCTAGAAAAATGAAGGCTCTAAAAGATCAATTTGCCTCTAAAGAAAAAGAAAAAAGAACAAGAGAACAAAATGAATTGCATTTAAAAAAATTGGACTCGGTAGAAGGCCCATCTGAGCGAGACTTTTTGTTAAGATGTTTATATGATCGTGGTGATGAAGTTTTAGATCTTGCAGAGAAACAGTTTCCTTCTCAAACTAAGGTTATTATCAAAAGATTAAATGAATTGATACGTTATGGGGAAATTTCAAAGATCTCTGGCGGAGATCTACTTAGTGTTTACAGGTCATTAGGGTTGAACATACGGATTAATACCAATATCTCTATCTCCGACCATGGTGAAACAATAAGCTTCTCTGAAAAACTAAAACAATCCCGAGATTTTGATATGAATTAAGACACATACTATACCTATCTTAATTTATATCAATACAAAAAAACATACGTTGCCTAAATAAACAAAATGAGCAAACACAAAAGAAAAAAATAGGTTTATGGAATGGATCTGCTGTAGAGTTTTCCTTCCAGTGCTAGTTTGTACATTTCTGCCACATAGGGGTTCCTTGCCGGTGTTTCTGCACC
>JBKJYK010000097.1:0-7219 GCA_046715515.1 Candidatus Nitrosocosmicus sp. | reverse complement strand
TCTTTTGCTCATTTATGCTGTTTACCTTTGCTAACATTAGGCCATCGGTATATGTATCGCTTACCAAACTAATAAACAAGATTCAACCATTCTGTCGATAACACTTTTGCCACTGTAAATGAGAAATGCGATAGATGTCGAGGTGTTGGTGGGACTTTGATTATAGCCAATATGTTAAGTCCGTTCCCTCTAATGTGATACTTGTCTTATTGATTTCATTGAATGTCATTGATTAGTTAGCCTAGAATAAACCCGTCGCGGTTGCCAGGGGTTTCTGTACAGTTGTTTCTACAAAAACAACACTATCCATATGCCAATATGGGCATTTCAATTGAGAATGGAATATCAGTTGCAACTTCAGATAATGGAATGTTAAAGAATCTGCATTAAAGACAACAATTTAGTTACTGTGCATAACTGTAAAACTTCATTTTATCTCCTTGCCTATCTCTTCAAGAAACACAATCTCTGACAGTGACTTCCTTTCCCTTGGCATAAATGCCTTCTCTTTGTATCTTTCAGGTAATATGTTGTGAGTATCCTGGTATCCTATTGCTATCATGATACCTACTTCATAATCTTCTGGAATACGAAATAATTCCATTGCTTTTTCTCTGTTAAAGCCTCCCATCTCATGCATAATTAAGCCCTGATTAAATGCTTCAAGAAACATGTTTTCATTTGCAGCCCCAAGATCGTGCAAATGGAGTCTATTGTAATTTCCATTATCCGTATAGCTTTTTTTTGCTATTGCACAGATCAATACAGGGGCCCTTTTGGCATAGGAATTTATTTCGAGCAGGACTGATTGCGCTTCCTTTAATTTGTCAGGATTATCCTTAGTAAAAACAATATATCGCCATGGCTGTTCGTTTCTTGAAGAAGGCGCCCATCTTGCAGCCTCAAGAATTGAAAGCAATTTGGTTTTTTCCACCGACGCTGTAGAAAAAGCCCTTGCACTCCATCTTTTAGATATGAGATCATGGATGGGAAAATCAGTTTGAGCGGGTTTTGCTATTATGTTGTCTGTCAATTCAAACTATCTACTTATATTTTTTCCTTCTTATTATTGTAGATATGCATTATTGTTGTGCCTAAAACACATTTCTTTGTATGTTCACCCATTTGTATCGTATGCAATAGATAGCATTCCATGATCTGGCATCTGTTTTGTTTTGCAGTACATAAAACAATATTACCAGTTAAATATGCGTTCTTTTTTAGGGTTACATTATAATATTAAATATCCTATGTTGTTTATTTTTACGCTTTAAACATTATCCGTAGAGTTTGCACTAAAATTAAAGTTAATGGGGATTAAAAAAGTTAAACGAGGATAACACTGACCTTCATAGGGTGGTTGGAATTTGTTCCTAAAGCCTACCTAAGGCCCAATTGTCATCAAATGCTAATTTTTGTCAATTTGTAATTTCTTTACGAAATTGATAATGAAATATCAATACTTATTTTTTCAGTTAGTACAGTTTCTGTGATAAACATTATATGAGAAGTATTCCCTTATCTTTTTGCCTAGAACAAACCAAACAGGTTATTTTCGCTATCTTTAAACATTGCAAAAAATCCTATGTTGGGAATTTCTGACCTAGGCACTGTAACCTTGCCTCCAGATCGTTCTATTTTAGGGATAAATTCATCTATAGATAAGACTCCTATATAGTTTGTAACAGTTGGGAGGGATTTGCGTCTCATCAGTCCACCTGTGACGCCTTTGTTGCCATTTGAGCCTTCGGTTTCACATCCATAATTCTACCTAGGGGTTTGCAGGATTGCCTACTTTTTTCATGTCCCAACCAAATACATCCTTATAGAATTTTTGAGCTCTGTCTAGATCATCAATTGGTATGTCAAAATGTTGTACTGTCGGCATATCTAGAAGGGTTTCTCCATTTCTTTAAAGTTTAAAAATGTTATGCGTAGATTAAATCCTCTACACTATAAAAGTTAGAAAGGGAGTAAAAGTATAGTTGTCCCACATTCAATAATGAAATTTGATGGGATATTAAGAAGCAAATAATGCGGTTTATATTATTCTTGTTTTTCTTTGCGTTGTATAATAGTGTTAAAATTGGGGCCAAATTCGGCCGCACTCTTTTAAAATCATAACAACTATGTGTGCCTGTTCTGCAGCATCAACAATCACTAAACTTTTTCAATGTCTTTTAGGGTCCCAAGTCAATAGTTTTCGCAACTTTTGCATGGGGGAGGGGAGGAGAAGAGCTTTTGCCATCTAAAAACATTTTGAAAGTTTGAGCGGCAAGCATTTCTCTTTATTTTCATTCTCTGTGTCTTCTTTAGCCTCGCCTGTTATTTTCTTTTTAATTTGGAGGTATTGATAAAGGAAACAGAGGCCTGTTTAGAAATTTGCTGCACATAAAGGCCTTTGCTCAGCAAATCAATAACCGAGTTTTCTTTTTCTATTTTGTTATCCTCATCATGATTGATTTGCATTACATGTTAACTTAAAAAGAAACGATTATCCGTATTGCCGTATATTTTTGTCTTATTGTTAAATGTGTGACTTTGAGTGTTGTTTTTGGTGCACATACCTTGATACATTACAACTCTGAGTCAAACCCTTTTGGGAGACAATTCTAACAATCTTTGCAGTCTGTCAAATCCGACGAAAGTGTCACTCTCTTACCGAATTAAGCATATATTCTCCTTGAAAATATACGGATAGGTTATGTGTGTTTAAAACCTTGTCCAAAGAACAAGATATTTGATGGTTAAGGTTACCCTTAAATTACTTATTTTTGGCCTGAAAATAAAATAAAAAAAAATATTATTCATAAACTGAAGGGTGGTTTCTTTGTGATTGATTTAAAAACTTTAGCCCTTTGCTGGATTTGGCAATCTCATGTTTATTCATGACCTTTTTCTGTTTGTATTTTTCGTCTGTTTTTTTTTATTGTGGTCTGTCCCTCATCAGCCGATTCATCCTTTAACTGGGATGTTGATGATTATTGTGATGGGATGTTTCCATAATATAGAACGTATAATTTTAGGGAGTTATTTTTTTACCCCACATTTTCACTGTTTAAACTTTTTCACGATTCATTCGCCTTTTATTTATTAATCACCAACCACCGTTTTGATGACTAATATACATTTACTTTCTTTTACCTGTTTTTCCAAACTAAGCATTGGAGATTCGATTAACATTCGAATTCCTATAACTGCTAGTGATTTCTATTAAATATGCTGTTTAAAGTGTATTTACAGGAATCACCACTATATAGTTTCAAAAACCATTATTAACCGAAGAGAAAAATTCATGGTATGGGTGTAAAAGCATACAATAATCTTCTATTATCCAAGATAGCCTATTCTATTTTATTATAGTAAAGATGCTTTGGATGAAAGAATAATATGAAAAGTATGTAACGCTTTATCTTGTGCTATCCATAAAGCTCAAAAAAATCTAATAAAAGCGTTGTTAGGTAACTGTGCATTACGCTTGAAATGATTTATAATGTTACCTATGTGTATGGAGACCATTTTTCAGAATGCGAGTAACCTGTTTGCAATTGGGTATGATACGCATTGATAATATCCTTACTATTTAATTACAGTTTGAACAACCAAAACTAAATTCACAGTATCACTTGATCACAATTTTCATTTTTTTGTCAATATACAAACAATAGCAATCCGTAAAGCACCACCGTTCCGAGTGCCAAAGTAATGATCATAAACGGAAACCCTATCCTAAACCACCTCATAAAGGATATGGCATACCCAAATTTCATGCCAAGCCCAGCGGCCACCCCCCTGCACTTGAACCAATCAATGTACCGTTACCGCCCAAGTCTGCCCCCAGTGCCAAGGCCCACCACAATGGATTAATCTGAAACTCTGTGCCAAATGTTGATGCGATGCTTGGCGTGGATATAAGCGAATGAACCAAAGGTATCATGGTGGTTGTAAAGGGGATGTTATCAACAAAGGCACTCGCAATTCCAATAGCCATATTATCATCACAAAGGTGAGCCAGGGGTCTCCGCGCGTTATGCCAATGGCAATCTTTGCCAGTATCGTTATCAGGCCAGCATGCTCTGCTATCCCCACAATGACAAACAATCCTATAAAGAACAGTAAGGTAGCCCAATCCACCTCGTACAGTATTTTTTCGAAGGGGATTTTTGTTATGGCCAGCAATACCGCCGCTCCGCCTATTGCAATTACGGAAACTCCTAAATGTGTTACACTCCGCAGCGAAAAAAACCATAACACCAACAAGTACAATTAGTGATTTTATCAGCAGTCCCTTGTTGTGTGATACTATGGCGTCCTCATCCCTATGCATTAGCACCTGTAAATCAGACTCCTTCTCTAGACTTTGTTCTCCTTTTAGTTCCTTATTGAAAAACAACTTTAACAACGCTAAAGATATGACAAAGATAATCGCCATTGTGGGGCCCATATAAATCAGAAATGAGTTAAAGTCAATCCCTGCAGCAGAACCAATAAGTATGTTTGGGGGATCACCAATCAAGGTGGCGGCTTCCTCGATATTCGATACCAAAACTTGGGCTATTATGAATGGGATTGGGTGTATCTTCAGTGTTCTTGTTATTGACAGGGTAACAGGAACCATTAGCAATATGGTGGTAACATTGTCAACAAACATCAAGTCAACCCCACTAAACGTGCACAAAAGCAGCATCAAAGTCCAAACGTTGCCTTTGCTTACCTTGACCATCTTTATACCAACTTGGTAGAATATGCCAGTCTCACCTAAGATCGCCACTATAATCATCATACCCAGCAAAAGGCCTATGGTATTGAAGTCAATGGACTCAATTATAAAGTCAAGACTCTCCTAAGCGGGTATGGAGCTTAAAGTAACTGCCAAAATGATGGAAAGTATTGCAGCAAAGGTCGCCAGAACCGTCCTATGGATAATTTCAAGTCCCAGAAAAACATATACCGCAACCATAACCAAAGTGATGGAGGCAAGAATTGGAGTAGCACTTTTGCCAAACACTAAAGAGGGAACTGTAAAAAGGACAATGGCATAGATTGCTATCAAGATGAGGCCAACAGCATATTTCTTTTGCAATTTGCTTTTTTACATGAAAGAATCGCTATCCTTAAATATATTGAAAAGGTTCTGAATCATTTCAGTTTTAGACGTATGATTCCTTCTTATGTTGTTGAATTTGTTGAAAAAAACATGAGAAAGTTACAATGGAAAATTGCTTATCTGGGCAGTAACCATTTCCTATCATGTATTTGCAAATGGTTCCAACAGTGATTGGTTGCCTCAAAATCATTGATATAATCGCTCATATCAACAATAAAGCTGTGAAAGATTATTGGAATGGCAATGGTAAAGATGGAAGTTATGACAAAATCAAGCATCTTGTAGAAGTGGATGATGATATCTTGGCGGTCTTTATCGTAATGTCTTCACAAATCAGGGACCTATACATTGCAAAAGGGGCCCACATTGACAGGGCATACGTCAATTCGATTTATGACACTTTGGGTTTTAATGGGAGCAGCGAAACCATAGTTGAAGGTGAAAAAGGAACACTTTATGGAAACCCACTCCTAGGCAACCTAAAGTGGGTTGTGTCGGAATATGAGAATTTGAGGGTATTGCAAATAATTGAAGAGGACAAAGTTGTCGTGGTTCTTGTAAACAGTGATACCAAACTTCAGCACACCATAGACAACATATTGGAATACTATTACGATACGGACGAAACACCAAAAAGCCTGTTTAACGACTGAAGATGGAACCATAATCTTTAAACCTTACCTAAAAACCCTTCATCAGGGGCTTAATTTCAATAGCCAAAAAATATATGTTATATTTTCCAGTAATAGTAATATCCCCATATCAATAAAAATCATAAATATTAACTGAAAGCACCTAAATTGCATAAACTTCGTGAAGAGTAATAATGCCGTGGTCATCTATCATCCTTTTTAGCTGAGGAAACAATGGCTCCATTATTGACCTTTCTTCAACAATATCCATCATCATGGGTTGGTTGATTGTCAGTTTCTCTAAATTAGGTGTTGATTTTCCACTCTTGCCAAATCTGTCGACACCTCGCCATACTGTTGCTCCAGAGACCTTTGATTTCTTCAAGAACTCCCTTAATACCTTTTCCAATCTTTTCCCATTTGTCATATCATTCTTTTTGATTGGGATAGTCAGACAGGGGATTGATTGCCTTACCATTAAAATTAACTTTGTAGTATCTGAGATAATAGAATTCTACCACCGTAAACCACAAGTAGCGACAATGAAATATTTGCCATGATATTGACTGATGCATTAAGATTTAGCCTATTGTCAATCATGTTTGCACTTTCTAACGCAAATGAGGACATGGTGGTTAAGAAGCCCAAAAACCAATGACAATTAGAAAGGAGTATTTTGAATCCAGATTTAAAGACGCAGACAACCCTGAAAACATTCCAAGGATAAAGCTTCCTATTATGTTAACTAACAATACATTTGTAATAAGGTTGCCAAACAGCAAAGGGGCAGACGCTATTTTGTACCTAAGAAACGCATCGAAAATTGCACCGATTCCAAGAAAAAGTAACACAATTCCTTTCATCATTATCTCCTGTTATACAGAGATAAAGTATTGGTAAAATATTTTCGGATGGACACAATAGGGGATTCAATCCATGTCTTTCCCAATTCTATAAGAATTCTATTAGCACACATTTAGGGTATGGATTAGGATGTGTAATAACTCTCTCAACAGTTTTATCATTTGTGTTGATAATATGGTATTGCAATAAGAAACCTAATTCAGCATTTTTCTCAAGTTCGTATCGCATCCTTTCGCCGCAACCCAATTATCCTTTTTAAAAAAAATCAAAAAAAAGATAGAATTTGTAAAAATAATTGAATTATTGTGCACACCTTGCTCAAACCCAATTGAGACAACTGGCTATTGGACATCTGCCTGTTTTATCTATATTTATTGGTTAACAAATGCAATTGAGAAACACATCCTATCCTCTCATCTTTGGGTATGGAAGTAAGCCCTTAGAATATGTGGACTACAGTAAGAAGAATGATGGCCTGTAAACTCCAATTTTTTGGCACTCGGTAACTGGAACGCATAGATTCACCCCAGTATTGTGTTTAGCAACATGGAGATCCAATTCAAACTAATCCTTCGTTTTTTTTTGTGTGTGTGTGCACTCACTGCAGACTATATTC
>JBKJYK010000096.1:0-3235 GCA_046715515.1 Candidatus Nitrosocosmicus sp. | reverse complement strand
TCTAAATGGTATCCGTTTTACGATGGCACATTCGCATGATGAGTATTACAGGTTATTGTAGGCAATTATTAACACCTTTTTGCAACATATACCTGAGGTGATGGTATAACTTTGAATCCAAAACAAATCAATTTGATAGGAGCCAATTGAATTGTCACTGGCGGGTAAATAGTACAATCAGTTTTGCAGTGGGGTTTCCCGCATTTTAACCTTAAAGAAAAAAGAACAAGTCTGTTCGGTATCAGGGATCAATCAAAGTTGTCATTCTCCAATTGCCTGTCAATTTATATACACTTTGAAGTCAATATTAAAATGCAAAAACGAAATGCTGCAGTTGTAACAGGCAGCTCAAGCGGCATAGGGTACGAAACAGCCATCCTATTGGCCAGAAGTGGATTTCACACCTATGCGTCTGTGCGCAACCTTGAGAAATCCAAAAACATAGCAGAAATTGCCAACAGGGAAAAACTGCCATTGGAAATTGTCCAGCTTGATGTCAACGACGAAAGATCTGTCAAAGACGCAATTGGCAAAATTGAGGATGAAAACAAGGTAGTTGATGTGCTGGTTAACAACGCAGGATATGGGCTTTTTGGGTCACTTGAGGACCTATCAATAGAAGAGATAAAAGCACAGTTTGAAACAAACTTTTTTGGCGTCATACGGGTGACGCAGAAGGTTATTCCCATCATGAGGAAGCAGAGCACTGGCGGCACAATAGTAAATGTAAGCTCAGTCGGAGGGCGTATAGGTGTGCCTGTTTTGTCAGCGTATCAAAGTACAAAGTTTGCGTTAGAGGGTTTAAGTGAATCATTATCGTATGACTGGAGCCTTTTGGAATCAGGGTGGTTATCATTGAACCGGGGTTTATCAGAACCAACATCATGAACTCTAGCATTTTGGCAAAAAAAGCTGCAGATCCAAAGTCCCCGTATTTTTCACTGATGCAAAAGGTAGAGAACCACTTTAAGTCAATGATAAACAACACATCGTCTTCCGCACCAGAGGAGGTGGCAAAGACAATACTGCAAGCCATAACGTCTGAAAACCCACAACTGCGATACACAGTGGGTGATGACGCTGCCAAAATAATGCAAGCAAAAAGAACCCTGTCAGATTCGGAGTTTGGAAATTTACTAAAGCAACAGTTTCTCATATGACAGTGACACCTACCTAAATTTTTTATTGATTGTCAAAATTATTGAAATTGCCTTAAATGATTTATCACAATGCTCTGGGTGGCAGGAATTTCAAAAGTGTGATATAGGTTGATAGTTATTAGTTATTTTGTCAAAGTTTTGCCAAATGGCATCAGACAATTGTTGCCGTTTTCAAATTCACCTCCTTTTTTCTCTATTAATGACTCTCTGATGAAATTGATTGATAAACTCCATCAAGTTAGTGTGTGTTTCTTGGTCATTTTTTCTCATAAAGTAAAAAAGCTCCTCTGTTGCAGCATGGTAATCTATTCCTATATTTTTTGCTATTTCTAGCGATATCATGGACATAAGTAGTTTCCTCAGAGCAATATCTGGTCCATAGTTTACAATGTCAGAATGCAACTCAGCTAGAGTATTTTTAAAATTGGAGTGTATGAACTTGTCCTTTGCTTCCCTACTTTTAATTGCAAATATAGTACCCATCATCCTTCTTTTCATATGTATGTTCTCCACCATGTCAATGAAAGAATCATCCAATCCAGGGTTCGCAAGCAGGACTTCGGAGAGCAAATCTGATGCCTCCTGTTCGCTTATTTCCATTTCCTCAGACAAATTAAAAAGCACATGGCAGGCGGCACATCCGTTTTGTTTTACTACCAAAGGGTTTTCCTTTACATTGCTGATTGTTTTGGAAACTATTTTTTGGGCAACCTCTTCCTTATTCATGAAACACTATAGTCAATGGCAACTCTATAAGGGGTTATTTTTGTTGATTGTCAACTAGTTTAACGTTCCACAAAATATGAAAAACCGTCGAAAACAGTTTAATGAAGCAGACCTAGGTAGCTAATGTCGAAATGGTTACCTTAAGACAGATTATGTCATTTTGAACAATAAGCCTAGATAGTGGTCGATTATAGACGTTATCAATTGGCTGGCAAAGCTTTTCCATTATTACAGATTTATTAGATAATCGAAGGCTAATAAAATCAATTAACTCAATTGGTTTGATCTATAGTGATGGGTGCAACATATAGGGTTAAAAATAATAACATTAATAACAATAATAACAACAAAACACCAAACTAATTGAAATTTTTATTTAATCTATTAAACAAGATGGATAATTATTAATCATGATATCGATAACATTAGAAATAAAATTCAACTAATCCATTAAGCATCAAAAACCCAAAAATAAACATTTGACAAACTTTGAGATTACCTTTCTTACCTACTTCACTAACCAAATGGGAGTGTAATAGTTATGACAATGTTTAAGATTCCCAGGGGGATGCATGCGTTTGAAATTGTGTTGTGAACAGTAATTGTAGTTTTGTCTGCAATCATCATTCTAAACCCAATAGGCGGATTCCTATCCCTGATTTGAGTCTTGGGGATATTATTACTTGTAATGGTATTGAAATGATAGTCAGCCACTTATTTACACCCTCGAGGTCCCGCTTTGCAAGAATTGCTTTAGGTATTGCCGTAATCATACTTGCAGTTATTGCCGTAGCGTTCCCATTGATTAACTCAATAATTGTGATATCCCTATTGGGGGTTGCTTTCCTATTTAGTGGCGCCTCAAAGATTATTCACGGCATAAACGATAAGCAAGGCAGGAAGTGGAACAGGGTATTTAGTGTGATCACAGGGGTGTTGTCCATCATCTTGGCAATCATGATACGGGTTTCCCCATATTTGGTATTGCGTTTGCCGGTTTATTAATAGGAATTTCGCTGCTGATAACAGGGATCCAGATGATTTCATCAGGGGTTTCGGGCAAAGTGGTAAAAACCGATTTGAGGGATTTAAGGTAATTGACATTGCTGTAGAATCAGACAAACTGATTTTATGAGCAAACAATGGACTCTTGAATTTTCCATATGAAAAAATAGCAGGGTAGTGCATCAAGGTAATTGGAAGCAACATGTAATTAGTAGCATTTTGTTTATTTTGTAAGGATTCGAAGGAGTATCAAGGACGACATAAGAAAAATTCAAGAAGTGAATTGATGAAGACCCCACCACCACCACCACCATTTTGGAAACATCATATGCATGCCTAACATT
>JBKJYK010000095.1:0-3661 GCA_046715515.1 Candidatus Nitrosocosmicus sp. | reverse complement strand
AAAAAATAATACTAGATAATGTTGTGATATTTTTATATAATAAATATATTATAATTTCTTTAAAAAAACTTAATAGCAATCATTGGCTAAAAGGATTAGTTTAGTGTGAAAATGGGGGTTAATTATATATGTTTTTTATAAAGGAAAATTCCGGTGGTTTGGCAATATATGACCACACAACCTGACAGTGTTATGTTATCTTCATCATTGGTTGATGAAAAAATGGACGATTTGATATCCGACTTGCAAACCCTCATCAGGCAACCAAGTATATCTGCAATAAATGCTGGCTTGGAAGAATGTGCATTGCTTTTGTCAAAGATGATGAATAAAGCTGGAATTAAGACAGACTTATTATACTTGGAGGAGTCCTCTGGCATCAAAAACTATCAAAAAAATGCTTCAACCGTTGCCCCTGTCGTATTTGGAGAAGTAAAATCAAAATCAAACCCCAATGGAAGAACAATTTTGTTCTATAATCATTATGATGTCCAACCTGTCGATCCAATCGAAAAATGGGAATGGGACCCATTTAGCGGAAAGGTTGAGGGAAATATGATTTTCGGTCGCGGATCATCTGATGATAAAGGTGAGATAATAACCAGACTGAAGGCAGTTGAATTCTTTTTGAAAAAAACCGGTGATGTCCCTTGCAACATAAAATTCTTGATTGAAGGCGAAGAAGAAATTGGAAGTCCCAATTTAGACAAGTATTTGCTAAAGTATTGTAAAAAATTCAAATGTGACATAGTATTTTGGGAAAGTGGCTATATTGATGATAAAGGAAGGGCTATAATATCGCTGGGTCAAAAGGGCATTCTTAATGTAGAATTAAAGGCAAAGGGACCGTTAAGGGATGTTCATTCCAGCCTTTCTGCTGCTATTGAGAACCCTGCATGGGCACTTGTACATGCTTTATCTTTGCTTTACGACAATAAACATGGTAAGATTTTAATTGATGGTTGGTTTGATGATGTGCAAAAACTAACCGAGAGGGAGGTGAGTCAAATAACAAAAGAGTTCTTCGACGGTGAGTCTTTTAAAAAAGAATATGGAGTACACAAATTTGTCAATGATGCTGCTGGCTTTGAGTTAAAAAAATCCCTAGCAGTAAATCCAACATGCAATATATCCGGTTTGTTTTCGGGATATGTAAATGATGGGATAAAGACAATTATTCCATCATTCGCAACTGCAAAGATAGATTTTAGACTGGTTCCAAACATGAACCCAAAAACACAATTTAATAAATTGGTCTCTCACATCAGGTCTATGGGTTATACTGAAGATGAGATAGAAATATCCTTTCTAAATGGTGAGCCTGGATGCAGAACGTCGCTCGATAGCGAATATGTCGATTTGGTTATAGATGCAGCAAAAAAAGTATTTAGTGATGTGATTTTAAATATTTCGTCACCAGGGACCGGACCAATGTATAGCTTTAAAAATCTATTGAATGTTGATTCAATTTGCATAGGGAGTACAATACTACTTAATAAAATGCATTCACCAAATGAGTTTACAAATATCGACCTTTTAAATAAAGCAACAAAGTGTTTTATTGAAATAATAAAAAAAATGTCTGCAAATAACTAGTCTTTACGAAAAAGACACTTAAATAAAAATGTAAAAAACATTTGCAATTATGCTGTAAAAGACCATTTCCAAAGAATTTATAAAATAGTCTTTTGAATAATACCGTTACTTTAGATATTCCTATTGACAGTCTGTTTTTATAACAATTACTGAACCTTATTTACAAATCTAAGGTATTATCCAATGCTTTGGTCGAAAATTTCATTTTATTAATTAGTTGACATTTGCTTAAGCTATCTGGTAATTATTATTGAATCTTAATTGGCGCCTTATTATTGATCGAGTTTTAGCTATCTAATAATGTAATCTATCAAGTATGTTAAAAAAGTTAAACTAACAATATATGAAAAAGCCCTTTCATATGCAGTTTATTTTAGATTCGTGATATGGGATTAAACTTTTTTTTGTATTTTATATTATCATTAGAAACTATAATAATAACAACGACAAAATATAAAAATGAAAATTAGAATATGAAATAATAATTAGAATTGGACTAATAACAAACAATCATTGAGTTTGACTTTCACTGCTGTTGCTGTTGTCAATGAAGAAGGTTATAGGTATAGTAACAGATACTGTGTTTTCTTGAGGTATTATTTGTGTTGGTGGGGTATCTAATTTTTCGGCAGTAGATGACAACCTATTTTGATCAATTGCGTAATAGGGAATAGGGGGATTATATCCATTATTTTGTGATACTTCAATGTTTTTTACTCCATTAATTAAAAAATTACCCTCAATTGATAAAATATCTGCTTTTTGTTTTGCATCATTGAACGCTTCCTTTAATAATTCCTTTGAATTTTCATTTAAAACTTTTTTGGATGAGATGAACTCAATACTATCAATACGGTTGGCCCCACTATTCACTGCAAAATCAATAAATGAAGAAATGTTCGTATTTGAAGAAGTTGTCAATGTTATCTTGTTCATTGCAGTATATGTAATTATCTTCTCGAAATTATTGTTTTGAGTATCATAATTTGGTCTTATTTCATAATTTGATGTTGATATATTTTCATTGGTTAATCCGTTAGATTTTAAGGCTGTAATTATCTTATTAATTTTTTCTGCATTGCTTTTTCGAGCCAAGTTAGCATTATTTGCCGTATTTTCAACTGCAAGTAATACTTTGGTTTCATCTGGCGATATTTTTTTTTCGGCTTCTCCTACCACCGATATGGTGGGTTTTTCTTCAAAAATGACAAAATTTTGGGCATATGCCGAATGCAGTTCTAGTTGCTGTTGTTGTTGATGATGATGATGTTGATGTGGAGATGAGACCGCGAAACCAACAAAGGCGGCAATCAAAAGGAAAGAAAGATAAAAAAAAATATTATTATGGTTGATATCCATTATTTTTATTTTAATCTTCACAAAAAAAATATAGTTAATGATTATTTAAGGATTTATCATTTTTTCTTTTATTTGTTTTTTTTAACAATTATTGCTTAGTTTAGTTTTGCCGATAAGCAATACCCGATATATAAATAATCAGCATTATAGACAATATTTTTTTTCATTTTGTAGCATATATTGTAATGGATGTTTAGTTTCTATCATTCAAGAAATCGATAATAGTTAATGAGGTCATCTTACCTTATTGTAATTTAGATGGATATTGGATAAAAAGCCGTATTCTGAATCTTCAAAATGCCCATATTGTTTGTTTGTTTGTTTGTTTATACTGAAAAAAGTCATATAAAATAAGTAACAATATATACAAATATGATTTAAAATGTTTTGAAGAAATGGAAATATTGATTATGTAAAAATTGGTCGTAAGTTAAAAAAACCATATGACAATATTTATTCTATTATAGAGTTATAATATCCTCGTAACAATATGTATTTACCAAATGAAAGAGATTGAAAAAAAAATCCCTAAAGGTATTATAATTATTATGGTATTGACTGTTGTTAGTGGAACAATTTTATTGATAATGTCGCTTTTTTCTTTTATTTTTTTGATTTCAAGTGGCCCACTTGCATTAATGGGGCCTGCATTCTTATTTATACTTGGGATTACTTCATTTCTTGTTTCCATTGGATTGTATAAGAG
>JBKJYK010000094.1:0-8307 GCA_046715515.1 Candidatus Nitrosocosmicus sp. | reverse complement strand
AAGGAAAAAACCCAATTTATCAACGAATGGACAAAAAAAATAGAAAGCTGGAGTGAAAGAAAATATGACGATAAGACAGCCAATACCAATATTGACATAAAGAAACTGCAAAGCAAAATAGAGCCTGTCAATAGTAAGCCAATTCCCCCAAAGTTAAATTTCCCTTACAGGTTTTCAAAAAAAGACATTCCACTGAATGAGGTGTGGGAACTGCTCAATAAAAAATCCTTGTTTGTGTTGTCGTGGGGCTTACGAGGAAAAAGTGCCTCCAATCTTCAAGAAGAGTTCAATAAATTGCTAGAGGAATGGAAGTCAAAAGTAATTGAGGAAGACTTATTTGAACCCCAGGCGGTTTATGGTTATTTTAGGTGCAGAAAAGTAAATCAAAACAACCTCTCAATAAAATATTTAGATTATGATACAAATAGAGAATCAGAGGTTGTCTTTGAATTTCCGAGGTCCACCTTAGAAAAACACTTGTGCCTATCAGACTATTTTGATTCTGAATCTGATGACATCGTTGCATTTCAATCGGTGACAATGGGAAACAAAGTTGCAGAAATAATAGAGCAATGGAACAAGGAAAACCGCTATTCTGATGCATACTATCTACACGGTCTGGCAGTAGAAAGTGCAGAGGCCCTTGCAGACTGGTTAAATCTTCAACTAAAAAGGGAATTGAAACTTGAGGAGGGGGGTTTGAGGTATAGTTGGGGATATCCTAGCTGTCCTGATGTTTCTCAGCACTTTTTAGTGTGGAAATTGTTAAGGCCCGAGTTGAGTGGTATGATGCTGACAGAAAGCGGACAAATAAATCCGGAGTATTCGACTGCGGCAATTGTAACGCACCATCCCAAAGCTGAATACTTTACAATATAGGTTTTCTTATTGTCAACTTTTTTATATAACACTTGTTTTTGCAATTTAGTGGGTAAAGTAGAGAAAGGTATAACGTGTAGTGTATTGAATTGTGATGAGTCTGCAGACAGGTCTATGAGTCTCTCAAAAGCAAAAATGTCTC
This sequence comes from Candidatus Nitrosocosmicus sp., assembly GCA_046715515.1. GTDB lineage: Archaea > Thermoproteota > Nitrososphaeria > Nitrososphaerales > Nitrososphaeraceae > Nitrosocosmicus. The sequence continues at coordinate 7,286 of JBKJYK010000094.1, read as the reverse complement.
AGGATTTAGATTTTGATAATTCTAAAAAACGCGTATTTTTGTGCAAAAACCATTATAAGGATTGGAAAAAATCATCAAAGTCAGATCGTGAAACCGAACGCATGCGTTGGGACTGAAATGTTTTTGCTTTTTTTCATAGTCTTAACTATGTAATAGTTAATCAGATTTTTGAGAGTAACACTTATAGTAAATGTTTACATTATAATGTATAATTAAAATAACACTAAAAAATTTATATCATATTATACAACAAAAGTAATAAACAGCTAAAATTAATTTAATTGATGAAGGGTTGATTTGAAGGTTGGCCTTGAATAATGTGCCCCAGTACTCAAAGTTAAAAGAGTTGGACAACAAGAGATGGCTAGTTAGAACCCTAATTCTTTCTGCAGTCTTTATAATTTTAATCGTAAAGGTTTACCTTACCATTTATGTCATTGACAGAACCATTGGTCTTTATGCCATATTAACTTCCTTTGTCTTATTCAATATTTTGTTTATATCATACTTTGGCTACAAGGACCCATATGCCAAGGTTCATAATAACAAGATTCCACCTAATCAATTACCACTAGTAACAATAGTGGTTCCGGTAAAAAATGAGGAGGACATTATTAAAACATGTGTATTATCATGCCTAAATCAATCATATGAAAAAAAGGAGATCATCGTAATTGATGATGGTAGCACGGATAAAACAGGGGTTATATTGGATGAACTTAAAAATGAGTACAAGAACTCTAATTTCAACATAGTCCACCTAGAAAACAGTGTCGGAAAAAAGAGAGCCGTAGAGGTTGCCAGCAAAATTGCAAATGGTCACATCTATGCCTTTATGGATAGTGATTGCGACATGGCATTGGACGCAACCGAAAAAGCTGTCCAGGTTTTCCATTGTGACCCGCAGGTGGGGGCACTAACGGGTCATGGCAGGGTAAAAAACCGTCACGAGGGAGGGTTTTTCGATCATTTTCTTGAAAAGTTACAGGATGTATATGCAGATGGGGCCTGCAGGGCCCAGAAAGGAATGGAGAGCTCATTCTCATCGGTCACTTGTTGCGCCGGATCACTTAGTTTCTACAGAAGGGAAGCAATCCAAGAGTTTATCCATGAGTGGGCAAATGACAAATTTCTGGGAATGAACTTTAAGTTTGCAACCGACAGAAGGATGACTGCTCATGTGTTGTCAAACAAGCCACCATACTACGCATCTAGAAAAAATGATAATTCCAAGCAAAAAACAAACAAGATAAAAGTAAACGGCTATTGGAAAGTTCTGTATTCACAAAACATCAAAGTAAATATTGGGGTCCCTTCGACACTAGATTCACTTATAAAGCAACAGATTAGGTGGAGAAAAAGCTTCATACGAAGTCTCTTCTCTACAGGCGGAATATTTTGGAAAAGACCTTTTTACGCAGCAATGATATACTATTTGCAAACCTCAATGAAATTCTTTCGACCATACATTGTAGTTAAAAGCGTTTTTTTCATGCCCTTTTTTGGAGACTATATGACCCCTTTTGTGTGGTTTTCTGGAATTTTATTCACAGGGATGATTTATGCGGTAGACTTTAGGTTAAGGAATCCCGGAGACAAAAATTGGCTTTATAGACCATTTTTTACATTATTGGCTACTTTTATCTACACATGGTTATTGATATATGCAGCCATTACAATAAAAAAGACAGGCTGGAGATAAATTTTTTTAAAAATGGGTATAAGAAATGGCAAATAATTTGGATGTGATTGCTGTCGCATTAGGCATGTCAATAGGATTTACCATAATTTTAATGAATTTTACCGGCATGTGGCCCTGTAATATAATCCACGCATTGGATAAATCAGAAGTATTAAATGAATTTAAATCAACTAACTCGATAAGTAACTCTGTTGGCGACATACGCTACTGGTTAACATATCTTTTCCGATGTAATTAGCATTTTTTTTTTCATCAATAATGATTTCCTCAAAATACCTTAGTATAGTTACCTCAGAAATTGTTGGGATACGTATACTTCTGCCTTCCACCATATCAATAATCATTTTAGGGAAATTTGCACCTGCCAACGTTGTGAATATGGTTCCCCCTCCAAGTCTGGGATTGATTTCTACCAGTTTAAAGTTATTGTCTTTATCTTTTTTTACTTGTATGCAACAGGGGCCAATTATGTTAAGATACTTGGCTATTTGAAATGACTCTTCAATTAATTCTTTGTCCAATACTATTTTTCCTTTTGTTGAAATACCACCTCGGGTTTGCAACCTAACTCTAGGTATAGATGTTATGGGGTTTGCATACATGTCAGATAGCACATCTATAGTGTACTCCTCACCCGGAAGATATTCCTGAAAAATCATATTTGTATACTTAGAATCAATGTACTCCAACTCATCGTGATCCTCAATTTTGATAATGTCCCTACTGCCTTTACCAAAACGGGGTTTTGCAATTATTGGAAATTCGTTGATTTCATTTTTCTCATCCGTAGTAAATGGTAAGTTAAAGTGTTTACTTAAATGATTAAATGTGAGAATTTTATCTCTGCATATCTCCAAAACATCACGATCACTAACCACTGCTATAACCCCATTATCCTTTAATTTTTCTTTATTTTCACTAAATGGAAAAATATCATGCCCTGAGGATGGCATTAACACATTTATCTCGTACTTGTCAATTACTTTGAGTAATATATCCAAATAGTTTTTTTGATCGACCTCAGGGATCACCTCGCTATAATCTGATAAGTAAAAACCAGCGGATAACTCATTAGAATCCGTAGATAATACCTTGCCTTTGAAATCAGATAATTTCAAGGATTTTATTGTATTAATTCCTGCCGGAGCAGAGGCACCAGGAACCAATACATTTGATACTTTTCTACGCAACTACCATCCGCTTAAATCTAATAATTTTATTGGCGATATAAGTATTTATGTAATTATTGTTTGAATTTAGTTCTATAAAAAATATTTATAATTTTTTAATATATTGATGTTATTGTTAAATATAAGAGAAGACTATCACATTCATTGTAATTATAATGATCACTCATCAATTGATTTAACGGTTGAGAATGTCATCAAAAAGGCAAAGGAATTGAATTTGCAGACAATCGCTTTCACTGAGCATGTCAGGAAAACCTCTGACTGGACGGAAAAATATCTGGATGAGATAAATTCATTTAAAGGCAAGGTTAGTTTTAATGTTCTGTCGGGGTTTGAGGCTAAAATACTTGCTGATGGTACTATAGATTGCCCAGATTCATATCTAGACGACAAGTATTTTATCATTGCCAGCTTTCATACAAAGTATATAAACAAAATTCAATGGTATGGGGCACTGCTAAAAGCAATACAAAATGAAAACGTGAACGTGATTGGACATTTGGCACCCGAGCCGGAATTTTCTCTGACAACTCAAGAGATTAGGGATTTGGGTGAAGAAATAGTGTCCAACAACAAAGTAATAGAAATAAACGCAAAGTACAACAGGCCACCGTTAGAATTGTTAAAAACTTTTAAGGAATTGGGAATAACCTTTCATCTGGGTAGTGATGCTCATTCTCTTATGGAAATAGGCAATTTTGCTAGAATAAAAAATCTGATTAATTATATAGAACAAAGTAAAGGATAGTTAAAAAACAAACTAATATACATAAAGACGGGTTAATGAATTGGGACATATAACGACAACTGCGATTGACGGGCAAGAAAGGTTCAAATCCATATTTTCAAAGTATCTGGAAACAGGTGATACGGATATTGAAAGATTCATTCAATCAATTCCATACAAATTTGATAATGCAGTTAAAGTGATTGACAATATTCAAAGCCCTAATCTTGATAAAGAAACTTTGTCAAATAGGAAATATTTAAGGGAAGCCATATATGGTTTTCATAAAAAATCAGGGACTTTAACGTCTAAGGTAAAAGATCAAATAGACTTGCTTGAGAGCGAAAAACTGAAAGTCATGGTTGCAATCCATCAACCAAATCTTTTTGCATTTAGCGGGGTCTTTAAGAAAATCGTCATGTTAGAGACAATCTCAAATCATTTAGAAAAATCCGATGTTCCGTCATTGCCATTATTTTTAATAATAGACCATGACTTTATGGACGATAGCTGGGTTCATGTCGCTAAACTACCCAGCATCAAGAATTCATCGGGTATTTTGGATATAAGATACCCTATGAATAATCATAAAAGATGGAAACTTATATGTAAAACAGACCCCCCAACACACTCTCTTGTTAACTATTGGGAAAACCAAGTTTATGCGTGGATTAAAAAAGACAAATCAATTTCAAAGGAAAATCGTAAAAGACTCTATAATAACTTGGAAGAGTTTTGGAGAATTGTAGAGGATTCTCTGTCAAGTTCGAAAAATTTTTCCGAATTTAATTCATATATCATGGCTAAAATGATAAATAAAGTATGGGGTTACAAAACTTTATTTGTCAATATGTCTGACTTATCCGATGCATTTAATAATGGTTATAACTTTTTAATATCAAATCACGATATTTACCTAAAATCATTAGAAAAGTCCGAATTATTCTTTAGAAATCATGGCATTTACAAAGGCATAAGTTCAAACTCAAGCAAGTATTCCCCATTGTGGCTAAATTGCTCTTGTGGAAGTAAGGGATACTCCATTGTAAAAAGGGACAGTAGTGGGAACACCAACCTTATAGGAAGGTGCATCTCCTGCAAAAAGGATTTATTACTTAACGTAGGTGAAAAAAATAATGTTTCAATCCCTAGAGGCAGATTAGGTGAGGTTTCGCCTAGGGCCATACCTATTTTACTTTTACTATCAAGGGAATTGGAGATTTCAGGCTATCTCACAGGGACTGGCGGCAGTCTTGGATATACGATTATTGGAAAGAGAGTTTATGATGATTTAAAAATAAAAATGCCCCTATTGTTATTATGGGCATCTAAAGATGTGTATACAGGATTTGCTCAAAAAGAGGCACTAAGGGTAATACAAGAAAATGGCATTAAAGACATTTCAAGGTTTTTGATTGATGCCAACAATAAGAATCATGATTTTGAGAACAAAATAAAGCCTTTAATTTCTAAAAGAAATCAAGTATATAAAAATAATGATGCATTAAAAAACCTGCTTAATGAATTGTTGGTTTACAAGAAAGAACAAAGAAGTCTAAAAGCCTCAATCCATAATGTGGAAAAATCAAATAACGCATTGACCTTAAAATCATGTATAATTGATTACATCGTGAATTTTGGAATGGAAAACATTGCTGCAATGTGGTCTGGCAGTTTAATCAAAAACAATGATTTTGTGTCCCCCTTACTCCTAAACTGAATTAACGTTATGAAACAGATTAATACCCTTGTCACCTCAGTTGGCGGCATAGTTGCCCAGGGGATAATCAAGTCGTTAAAGCACCATAACAAGTATTCTGAAAATAGAACATACGAATACAACATTTATGGCACCGACATAATATTTGATTCAGCGGGACTGTTTAGATCTGACCGGTTTTCAATCATAAACAAACCAAAAAGTGAAGATTATGTTGATTCTATAATCAATCTTTGTTCTAAAAACAATATTGATATTGTCTTCGTCGGCTCAGACCAAGAGTTACCTAAAATAAGTGTTAATAAAAAATTGATTGAAAAAAATGCCCCTGCAAAGGTTCTTATAAATCCTCACGATGTAATAGAGACCTTTAGAGACAAATACAAAACGTTTGAATTTCTGAAAGAGAACAATCTTAACTATATACCATCTTGTTTAGATACAGAATCTGACGGTTTTACCAAAGAATACGGATTTCCATTAATCGTTAAACCTTGTGAGGGTTCCGGCTCAAAATTTTTGTTCGTTGTCAAAGACATTGATGAACTAGAATATGCAGTCTCCTCAATAAAAAAAATTGGTGGGAGACCTTTAATACAAAAATATTTAAAAAATGATGATCAGGAGTTCACAACGTGTATTACATTATCCAATAATTATAAACAAATAATGTCATCAATAGTGATAAAAAAGATTTTAAAACACGGTCAAACATACAAGGCCATAATAGACAAGTTTCCAGAAATAAAAAAAGTGTCTGAAGACGTGGCTGGAAAAATTGGGGGCATTGGCGCGTTGAATATACAATTGAGAATTGATGAGGATGACAATAACGCAAAAATAATTGAGATAAACCCAAGGTTTTCCGCATCCTGTCCTATGAGAACAGTGGCGGGAATTAACGAACCCGACATCGTAGCAAGGAATACAATGTTCAATGAATATGTAAAAATTACAGACTATCATTCTTTACTGTGTCTTCGGTATTGGAACGAGTCTTATTTGGATTTAGGGAAATTCAATGAAATGAAGTCATCAAAAGACAATATAAAAGAACTAAAATCCTCTATAATAGATTATTTTTAGTTTTTGCAGGCTTTATTACCATTTTGTTGTCCTTATTACCTCAAAGCACTCCGCATGTTTACATTTCATCTGATACCCTCGGAACAATGCCCTACCCAATATCGCATCCACCCAAATAGGTCCACACCTTAATTGTTGCGAGCTAAAGCATTTCAATGCGGACGATTTGACTTCTATAAAATCTGAAACATCCACAAATAATTGAGATCTGAATGATTGCTCTGTGATACCACCTGGGATAGTTGTTTCGTACATGTACAAATCAAAGGTATCCCTACTTGCAGAAATAACTGATTTAGTTAGGATTTGGTGGTCCTGGTGCGAATCACCAATCCATTGTGTGAATACGGCTTTTGGTTTATGCTCTGTAATGTATCTGTCAATTATACCTATTAAATTTCTACTGTGTGTCATCTCCTGAGGGGTCAAATCAAGAAAGTCAGGTTCTGGGCACCCCATTACTTTGGCAGACATGATTGCCTCTGCCTTTCTCTCCTCTTTTTTGTCATTCTGTGTGAAATTAGGTAGTATAGCTACCACCAGTCTCATGTTATAACCAAGGTTAGATAATTTCGCAATTGTTCCCGCCATCCCAATTTCAAGGTCATCAGGATGGGCGCCAAATACCAAAATGGTTCCTAAATTTGATTTATGTTGTGACATTTACATTCAATCATTTTATTGTCTTTATCATGCCTTTATTACCGGTCGAATGTTGTGAACCATATTTATCCCTGTTTTGGATATATTCCCTGTAGTCTTCATCTATCTCTATTGCCGCCTGCAGTATTTTGCTTTTCATTGCATTGGATGAGTTGACAAACATTTTTGTGTCTTTTGGTAGGCAGTGACCGCCTATCC
>JBKJYK010000093.1:0-9416 GCA_046715515.1 Candidatus Nitrosocosmicus sp. | reverse complement strand
CAAGAAAATAAAATTTTATGACAAAATACTTTTTACCTTGAGTGAAAAAGGCCTTGACGCTAATGATGATCCTTTAATTTCAGCAAAAATTACCAATAACGACAATAAAACAATAGTTGAAGTAATCAACAACAATTGTGGTTATTGCGATGCTACATTAATAAAAAAAAGAGACAGCAAAGAACATGTTCTGATAACCGATGAGAGCGGTGAGATCATGTTTGAATCCAGAATTTTGGATAAAAACACTGTTCTTGTAAGTGGGGTGTTCAATATAGATAAAGACCGGAAACTGGTAGTTACACAGAATTACATAACACTACCATCAGGAAAATGGATTATGCATGACCGAATCAATTCAAACAATAAGGATATTGTGATTACTGATGATGGGATTAGGGTATCTGACTAACACATGTGAACTCTAAAAAATATTTTTTCCCAAATAGTTTAAATCCTTTTTTCCTTTTCGGCAACCCATGTTCCGGATTTTTTAGCAAACACTACAGTACCAATAAATTTGCCGCCACTGTATACTTTTCCGTATTCCTTGCTCATCCCAAACAGGGACTCCAAAATATTGCCCTTTTTATGATATCCTGATTCAATGACCTTGATGTTCAATTTTGAGCTTACTTTTCTAATTGCGTTTCTAGCAACAGGCCAATCGCCTTCCCATCCAATAAGGTTAAAATTTCCAAAGTTAAGTGTATTTAGGGAACGCTCTGATATGGTTATTTTAAGTGGTTTTTTATTTTTGGCAGTAAACCCATTTATCCAATTAATTGCTGCTTCACCCTTGCCTTTTTCTATGGCGAAATTGTTAGAACTAGCCACTGATATTCACACACAATACAGCATTCCATCAAAAATATATAATATTTTATTTCCGAGAAGACGTGCATTGACCGTTCTGGTGTCAACATACAAAAACAACATCATCAAATAATTTAACTTACAAACCAAGGTTGTTAGTTTTAATCATACAAAACAAGGTATTTGCGATGCCTTTTTTTGTTGATTGACTTGTCTTAAACACCCTGTGCATTTACATCCAAAGCATTTTTAGAAATTGCAATGCATTACTTGCTGTGGTGTCAGTTACCGTTTTGACTGCCCTCTACTTTGTGACAAAAGTGTGTTATGCCGGTGATGGTGACAGTGATATCAAACAGCATAACCTGACTATTTCGTTTGTCGCACCCATTACGTCTCCTGAAACCCCACCGATATTTTTTTTTGATATGTATGTTATTAAAAAACAACATAGCATTCCGATGATAAATGTCTGTACTGCTGGTTGAATCAATTGCCCTATCAGCATTATTAAGGCAAGTGTTATGATTGTGGAAATAATCATTTTCCATCTTGATTTCATGTTTTTTGTGAAAGGGGAGCTATAGCCTTCCCATGCAGATTCCGAAAGAAAGGCTTGTGCCACCATGGCGTATTTCGCAATGATTTCAGAGATTAAAATTGAGGCAATCAATTTTTCTATTCCGGTAAATGATGAGATTGTTACTGTCATTCCTATAAAATACGATATAATCGCCACCGTTCCCGCCGCGCCCACCATGGGGTCGTGAATTACCCTGTATTTTTTTTCCTTGTTACCCTTTACCATTAACCCATCCGAAAAATCTGCAAGGGCGTCTGTGTGATGTATGCCTGTGATAATTACCAGGAAACCCGTAATTAAAAAACCTGATACCAAACCACTAAAAAAATGAAAGGACGTGATTACTACCGGTATGCTCACTATTCCAATAACTAGGCCTACTATGGGGAACAGGTACATGTTTTTAGATACATTCTCCAAATTGGTGTTCTTTGAAAATTTATGTACCGGCATTATTGTTAGAAATGAAATTATTTCTATTAGGGATCTAATAACCAAAAAACATCGACCACCAATTAACACTATTCAATAAAACAATAACTGGAATTAGGAAACTAGCTATGAATATTAGGGTGGCAATCTTTGTTATTTTCAATGTGGTTTTACATTTTTCTATAGTTATGTTTTCTGTGGCGTCTCCGAGTTTATAATAATTTATCTTTTCCAGTTGGATATTTAGGGCCCCGGCAACTATCGACATCGGTATCCCCGCATTCAAACTCTCTGTATTTCTTCCATCTCTTTTGCATATTGAGATGGATTTTTTCCAATCTAGATTTAGGATCAAGGAAGCTGTGACTAAAAAAAATATTGATAACCTTGAAGGTAATAGATTCATTATTGTATCCATTTTTGCAGACATCCACCCTATATCCCTATAGTAGCTGTCTTTGTAGGCTATCATTGAATCGAGGGTGTTTACAGTCCTGAACATGATTGCCCCAGGAATGTTCAAAATTCCATAATAAAACAAAGGAGATGAAATACCATCCACAAAACTTTCAGCAACGCATTCTATGCAGGCAGACAGTATTTTTTCCTCGGACAGTGTTTTTGTATCCCTGCTAACAATTTTTGATAAATCAAAGCGTGCGCTCTCAATGTCCTTATTCTCAATGTCCTTTAAAATATCCCTTATGTGCTTGTCCATCGATTTTATTGAGAATGTTAATTTTAGTAAAACAGAGGACAATAGAATAAATGCTATTATTCCCAATAAATGCAATGATGATACTAATATTAGGTAAGATAACATTCCTGTTACATATGTTAAGGATATTGCTAAAATGGACCCATAAATTCTTTCTTGTAGCCCCCCAGTGGGTGTTTTTTTATTTCCTTTTTTTTTAATTAGATTTGTAAAAAAACTTATGGTTTTTCCTATCCAAACAACTGGATGAATACGGTTTGGTGGTTCTCCAATTAAATAGTCAAAAGAGACTGAAAGACAAATTATCAGAATAATTATCTCTTGAAATAGGTCTGTCATTTGCTATTCTGTTTCATTTTAAAATATATCTTAAAATATATTCAATATTTATTGTAGATTCTATTATTTTGGAAACTTTGTCTATTTCTGTATCTATTACCTCTGATTTTTTGGTGTGATTTGTACCATTTGTTTTTTTGTGACCATCGAGTGTGTCTTCTTCGGGAATGTTGTGGTTTAATTTGGGAATGACCCCTAAAATTGGCTTTTTGGTTTTTGATTCGATTCTTTTTATTGCCGGTGCTAAAATTTGTTTATCTCCGCGAAATTTGTTGATTAGGATTCCTTTTATCAACTCTCTATGTTTTGGTTTCAGCAATAAAAGTGTCCCTAAAATGCTAGCAAAGCATCCTCCCCTCTCAATATCTGCAACCAGAATAACGGGTGCATTTACTTTTTTGGCTAAAAGCATGTTCGCTATGTCATATTTCATAATGTTGATTTCAGCTGGTGAGCCAGCACCTTCTAATAGAATTATGTCATTTTCTTTTTTTAAACTTTTGAATGCATCCAAGACCAGCTTAAATCCTTTTTCGAGAACAAAATTTGTGTAGTACTCTCTAGATGTCATTTTCGAAAAAAATTCCCCACACAGATAAACCTCGCTTTCATAGTTGCCCATTGGTTTCAACAAAATGGGATTCATCCTTACGTCTGGTCTTGCTCTGGCTCCTAATGCCTGTATTGCCTGAGCCTGTGCTATTATTTTATCTGAGTTGTCAATTTTGAATATATATGATGACATGTTTTGGGATTTAAATGGTGCAACCCTGTAGCCTTTGTTGGATAGAATCCTGCATAGGGCTGTAACCATTAGGCTTTTACCGGCACCTGACGACGTTCCTTGAATCATCAATAGCTTTGGTTTCATAATGCTTTCTCCAGGGCCCTAAATAGTTCTTTGTTTTCTCTGGGTGTTTTTATCGCTACTCTTATAAATTTGTCATTCATTCCGGTAAAAGTTTTGCAGTCTCTCACAAGCAAATTGTTTTTGCTTAATAGTGTGTTTGTTAATTCTGTTGAGGATTTTTTTCCCAAAATTTCAATTAAATAGAAGTTGACGTCAGTGGCAACCGGTTTTATTTTGTTGTTTTTTTTTAGCACGCTAAAAATTTTTTTCCTTTCAGTTTCGATAATTTTTTTCGCAGACTTTAGATATCTCTTGTCTTTTAATGCCACCCTGGCGGCAATTTGTGCCAATCCGTTTACATTCCAGGAAATTATTTTACTACTCATCTTTTCGATTGTTTTTTTATTTGATATTGCGTATCCTACCCTAAGTCCCGCCAAGCCGCATGTTTTGGTCATGGATCTTAGGATTACTAAATTGTCGTATTCTTTGATTAAGTTAACAAAATGGTTGTACCTTTTTTCATCCTTGCTATTTACAAATTCAACAAAGGATTCATCCAACAATATTGTAATTTTACCGTTAATTTTTTCTAGTATTTCGCTTATTTGCTTTATTGAATCCTTCCCTGTTGGGTTATTTGGGTTGCATAGGAAAACCGTGGTTATTTCGTTGTTGGGGTTGTTGCCATTTTTTACTATAAATTCTGAATCTATTTGAAAATCGTTTTTTACCTGGGAATATATGATTTTGGCGTTGTTTCTTTTTGATGCGAGCTCATACTCACAAAAGGTTGGAGATGGGATCATAACTTTTTTTCTTACAAAAGCGGAAGAGAAATAGTGAATCAGTTCGGTTGCGCCATTACCTGTTATTATGTTGTCTATTTCGTCAATATTGCAATCCAAATACTTTAGAATGTCTTTTTTTAAATCAATGCAGTTTGGATCTGGGTAAATGTATGATAGATTAATGTTTTTGATTAAGGACTTTGCAACGTTTTTTGAAATACCTAAAGGGTTAATGCTGGAACTAAAGTCAATTTTTACGACTTTGCTGTCCTTTACAGAGTAGATTCCTCCATGATGGCAATTAGAAAAGTTTGATTTAGTTTTCTTCATATTGGTAGTTTTACCTTTTTATTGATTCTGTAATTATTTTAGTTTTGTTTTGATTTAAAAAAGATTATTAAATGTTTTAAATTTGCTTATATTGTGTTAAATGTCGCGTTAATTGGTTCAACTGGAGCCGTTGGACAGCAATTTGTTGTTGCGCTCAATAAGCATCCATGGTTTAATTTGACCCATGTTGTTTCCTCTGAAAGATCCGCTGGAAAAAAATATGCCGATGCCATTCGGGATGCACAATCTGGTATTCTAAAATGGCATAACCGAGAACCAATACCGGATTATATCCGTGATACTGTGATATCAAAGTTAGACGATATTAACCCCAAAGACTTTGATCTCATTTTTACGGCCATGGAATCTGATGCTGCTCAAACGATCGAACCAAAACTGGCAACTCATGTTCCTGTTATTAGTACTGCTGCTGCTTTTAGGTATGAAAGTGATGTCCCTATCCTTATACCCGGAATAAATGATGATCATGTTGAGTTATTGAATAAACAAAAAGAAGGCCGTGGATGGAATGGATTCATTGCCCCCTTACCTAATTGTACTACCACTGGTTTAGCCATAACTCTAAAGCCCATAATTGATAATTTTGGGGTTAAAAGCGTTCTTATGACTTCAATGCAGGCATTGTCAGGCGCTGGACGTTCCCCTGGTGTTATTGCTTTGGATATTTTGGATAATATAATACCCTATATCCCAAAAGAAGAGGAAAAGGTTCAGGTGGAAACTAAAAAGATTTTGGGAACCTATGATCACCAGTCTGGGCAGATTGTCTCCGATGAGCTCAAAGTTAGTTGCACTTGTACAAGAGTGCCTGTTTCTGATGGCCACACCGAGGTTGTTTTTGTTGAAACATCTAAAAATACAGATCCTGAATCTGTTGCTAAACAAATGGTGCGTTTTTCAGAAAACATCTCAATCAAGAACCTTCCATCAGCACCCAAAGACTATATCATTGTTAATGATGACCCCACTCGCCCCCAACCTCGTGTTGATAGGGAGGTTAATGATGGTATGACCACCGTTGTTGGTAGATTAAGAAAAGATTCTGTATTTGAAAACGGAATAAAATATGTTTTATTGACTCATAATGAAAAAATGGGTTCTGCAAAAGGAGCTATATTGTTGGCCGAATTACTCAAAACAAAAAAAATTATATAATATTCTTAAAACTCAATAAAGTTTATAAAAACAACAAAAAAAATGAAAATAATACATTTATTAAGCACCAAATTTTAACATATTTTGAAATTCCATGGGAAGAATAGATGATCTTGATCTAAAGATATTGAGGGAGTTATCAAAGGACGCAAGTATCTCTGTTCCCAGACTTTCAAAAAAAATCAATATAAACTCATCAGTTGTGTACAGCAGAATCAAACGCCTAGTTAAGAGGAGCCTTATCAAAAAGTTTACCATTATAATAAATGAAGAAGCATTGGGCTTTAATGTTAAGGCCCTTACGGGAATCACCATGGACTCTAAACTGCGAGATAATGTCCTGGATGAACTTTTTAAGATAACTGAAGTTAGGGAAGTAGCTGAAGTTACCGGACGATTTGACATATTGGTCACAATGACTGCTCGTTCTCTTGATGAAATGCACCAAATCATATCGGAAAAAGTTGGACGCATTGAAGGAGTGCAAAAAACTGAGACGTTTATTGAAATGAGAAAAACTTCACGTGAAATAATCTCAAACACTGTCACCAAATAAAAATCCCTGTCAAGATATAAATAACTATTTTAATTAACATATTGCGGTAGGTTATTAGTATATTTGGTTTTAGAGATGAATGCAGTAAGTAACCAAATTAAAAATTATTACGAGCTTACAAAACCAAAAATTTGGTATCTACTGGTTTTCACGGCTTTCGGGGCAGCTATCTCTGCATCATGGCTATTTGACATTCCAATTAGCTTGGCGACATGGATTTTACTGTTGGGAGGTGTTGCGGCTGGTTCTGCCGCTGCGGATACCCTCACAGGCTATAACGATAGGGATATAGACGCTGTTATGGACAGAACAAAGGATCGTCCCATCCCATCAGGACGGATATCCCCCAAAAACGCGTTGATTTTCGGACTGGTATTGGCCTCCATTTCCCTTGTCTTTTCTTTCTTTATAAACATCTGGGCATTTTTGCTAATGGCTTTTGGTTTGTTTGACAACATTATAGTTTACAGCAAATGGCTTAAGAGGACAAGTCAATACAACATAATTTGGGGCGGCTTTTCGGGTGGCGCCCCTGCCCTAATTGGCTATGTTGCCGTAACCTTTCAGCACATAGAGATAGGGTTTGTGATGGCTGGCTTGGTCTTTTTCTGGATTCCAACGCATATCTGGAGTTTGGCCTTGCATGTGAGGGAGGATTACAAAAAGGCCCGAGTTCCCATGTTGCCTGTGGTGTCAAGCGAAACAAAATCGGTGAGAATAATTGCCTTGACAACACTGATGATGGTGGTGTTTAGCGTTTTGCCTTTCTTCTTCAATCAATTTGGCCTCATTTACCTGGCAACTGCCACTGTTTTTGGCATTGTTATGTTGGTTTTGTCGGTATGGCTGCTGATAAAACCAAGTGAAAAGGCCTCTTGGGTAGTTTTTAAGTTCAGCAGCCCGTACCTTGCCGCATTGTTTATTGCCTTTATGGTGGATGCGTTTTTCCATTAGGTTGAAATTAAACCTACTATTGTTGTTTTGTTGCCTATCCGTTCAATTCTTTCACTTTTTTGCCAAACCTTTCTTTAAACCTGGAAATGTTGATTATAAAGCGTTCGTGCTTTCCCTCTCCAATTGTTTCAATTTTGTCTTTTGCGGACACCTTAAATAAAATTCTTCTGTCGTCTACATTGGTGATTTCTGCATTTAGTGTTATTTCTGCCCCGACAGGGGTTGCAGCCAAATGCTTGATGTCTACCACGGTCCCAACAGAATCCCACTCATCACTGTTGTTGAGAAACTGTTCTTTTAGTAATAGTCTGCACGTTTCCTCCATTTCGGATATCATAGAGGGTGTTGAGAAAACATTCTCTCCTTCCCAAAGAAAACTTGTTGTTTGGTTCTGTTTGACCACTGTTGTCCTTTCTTTCTTTGAACCTGGGGTTATGTTGAATTCCATGAGAATTATTTTGTTTACTACGTTAAATTTTTTTAAAATGGGGTCAAACAGTTTTTGTAGTGCTCTTTGTTAATGTGAAACTATAAAAGAGGCGATTTAAAAATTATAATTATTCTAATAGGTGATATGGTTGGCTTCAATTCAACAAACTGCTGGCGGTATGCCAGTTTTAATATTAAGAGAAGGTACTAAAGAAAATAAAGGCAGAGAGGCGCAGAAAAATAATTTTAATGCAGCTAAACTCGTAGCTGAAATAATACGATCAAGTTTGGGGCCTCGTGGCATGGACAAGATGCTTGTCGATTCGTTAGGTGATGTTACTATCACTAATGATGGTGCAACTATCCTGAAGGAAATAGATGTTCAGCATCCTGCAGGAAAAATGATGGTGGAGGTTGCAAAGTCTGTTGACAACGAGGTGGGTGATGGCACCTCATCTTCTGTGATTTTTACAGGTGCGCTTTTAGAAAAAGCAGAGCAGCTTATCAATAAGGATGTCCATCCATCTGCAATAGTTGACGGATATACAGCGGCGGCAGAACAGTCTTTGAGTATTCTTGATAGGATATCCATTAAAGTTGATGTAAATGACCGAGATGTCCTGCTTAAAATTGCCAGGACCAGTATGGATTCCAAATTAGTTTCTGATGACAGTCCTGTCTTAAGTGAAATAGTTGTTGACGCTACTAGACAGGTATCAGAGAAAACCTCAAATAAAGAGGGTTTAAAAGTTGACCTTGATAACATTAAAGTCGAGAAAAAAGCAGGCGGTTCTATGCGTGACACTACGCTAATCCGCGGTATTGTTTTAGACAAAGAAGTGGTTCATGCGGGAATGCCAAAAAGAATTGATAATGCGAAAATCGCACTTCTTAATTCTCCACTGGAAATTGAAAAAACCGAGATGAGTGCGGAAATAAGGATAAACGAGCCATCACAAATGCAAATGTTTCTGGAAGAGGAAAACCGGATGTTGAAAGCCATGGTTGATAAAATCAAGTCAATAGGTGCAAATGTTGTACTGTGCCAAAAAGGTATGGATGACATTGCTCAACACTATTTATCAAAGGCTGGTGTTCTTGCCGTAAGACGGGTAAAAGAGAGCGATATGTTCAAGTTATCCAAGGCTACCGACGCAAGGCTGGTTAACAATTTGGATGATTTAAGCGAGAGTGATCTTGGTACAGCTGCTCTGGTAGAAGAGCGAAAAGTGGAAACAGACAAATGGGTATTTATCGAAGGCTGTAAAAATCCAAAAGCTGTGACCATTTTGATTCGTGGAGGCTCACAAAGGGTGGTTGATGAGGCTGATAGGTCTTTGCACGATGCTTTGATGGTTATGAAAGATGTATTGGAAAAACCTTCTATAGTAGCTGGAGGGGGTGCTCCCGAACTATTTATTGCTAATGAGTTAAGACAGTGG
>JBKJYK010000092.1:0-9073 GCA_046715515.1 Candidatus Nitrosocosmicus sp. | reverse complement strand
CCTTTGGAGCCTTTGACCCCAGTTCGAATCTGGGCCGGGCTATTGCGATTAAGATTAAAATTTTTATCCTCCTTTATAGAATTATTGTAATTTTCATTTACTTTATCTGAATTGTTTGTAATTGTTTTATTGATGGCGGTCTTACTAGATCCAGTAAGGTATCTCTTTCTTTTATTTTGGCCATTGGTCTTACCAAATTCAGTAAGTTCTAGGTTAGGAAACAAGGATGACAATAAGGGAATCTCCTTGTCCATGAGGTTAGCCATCTTCTTCTTGATAATGGACTTTAACTTGTACTCGTATGACTTTGAGACCTGCATTTGGCCTTGCAGGTATTGGATCTCTGACTTTGAGAGAAGAGACATATACGTGATAGAGATAAGGAAAAAGTATAAAGCTTTAACCCATCATACCAATTATAATTAACGGCAAAGTTGTGAAAAGGGAAGTTGAACCCTCACTTGGCTTGTACCTTACCGGTCAGGGCCAACTTCGTTTTATAATTCAACAAAATGGATGCAGATGAATCCGCTAGTTTCTATTCCCGTTATTTTGCCTACCTCAAGGGCCCTAGCAGTCTTCACCAGGGCCTGGAATATCGTCCGGTCCTATACAACCAGTTTCACCTGCGGTAGGTAGATTTTCTGTTTCCGTGATGTTTCCTGCCATTGATGATGCGTTGCCACTGCCGCCGGTCATGTTACCCATCATTGAGCTCATGTTGTTGTCCATGTTCATGGTCGTATTCTCATGGTTTGCTGCGAATGCTGCTGGTGATGCCATTCCCACCACAGCAAGGGAAACGGCTGCTATGATGCCTACTATTGCAATAAAGTTTAACTTATACATGCATCCACTGTAGTGTTTTGCTGCTATATAAGACCAACAAGTGTTTCATAATTACCATACTCTTTTATGTCAACTAGCGTTAATTTTCAATAACAAGCATCAAAGAATCAGGCCTTTTAAACTCAAACAATCTATTAACAACTGTAAAGATTGATTTTAACCCGAAAGGGGAAGGAGTCATTAGTCATAAAATTAGCCAATGAGGGCGAGTCCTTTAGATTTATTGCTCAAGCAATACACATGACGCTAAAGGATATAGCACAACAATCAAAAGGCACACTGGTGAAGAGACAACAGCAGCAGAAACAGACAAGTTCCTGTCCCCAAACTCCAAAGCATTCAAGCTTTTTAAGGAGAACAAAGAGTTGGTGGATGTTGCAATCACTTTGGATATGGATGCACACGATGTGCTCTACAGGTTTAACGAATATCTTTAACTCTCAGGCATGGACAAACTACGGGTGATGCATAGGGAGCTTGGTAATGATGACATTCAACTGCTAGATCTCATGTAATAGAAGATAAAGTGGTTTGGATTGGCCAACAAAAGGGATATGTTAAACATCCTTCAACAGGAAGACAACCTGAAGAATTTGGATACAGTCATATATGAAACGGCAGAGGAAATAGGGCGGCTAAACTCCATCAAGATGAAACTTGAAAAAGAGGTTGAGGACAGGATGAAAAAAATAGCCCATTATAATGCTGTGATGATAAAAAAATGTCAAGAAACTTTCTAGATATAAACAATTTTTTATTCACATCTATTCTTACTGTCTTTGTTCAATGAAAGAATATGAGTATTCGGATTTACAATCAAGGTGTAATTGTGTTAGTAATTACACATGTCTTGGTCTCATCTGGATGAATAACTCCTGAACAATCCTGACTATATTCAGTTCGCAAATGATTACCCTGCAGGTTAGGATTAGTAGACTTTTCTTCAGTTACTTCATAATTTCCAAATTTTAAAGTTACCTTAGTGCCAGATTCAGAACCCTGAAATGTATCTGGAGTTTGATGATTGCCTATTACATGGATAGTTAAGTCAGATGCTTGTACGTTTATAGTCCAAAAATTACGAACATGTTTGAATACAATTAGGTGGCCATATTCTACCCCTTGTCCTGCTGGTCCTTGCTCACCTGTATCGCCTTTCTCGCCTTGGAAGCCTTGCTCACCTGTATCGCCTTTCTCGCCTTGCGGTCCTTGTAATCCGTTAAGTTCTGGCAGATGATATAGTTCATCTAAATCGATGCTGCCTATTGGCAATGCAAGGACAGGCTGCGTATACGCAATTGGTGCTAACCCTATTGACAGTGTAATGGTAGATAAAATTATTAATGAAGACTTGATATTTGAGTTTATCAATCTCCTTTAACTATGACAAATTTTGTATATTTGGGGATGATAGCAAAAACCTAGTCTAATGACAACAATTGATATATCTAAAATAAATCATCTATGTCATTATACTAAGATTTCTATAATTATAAGTTAATAGAATATTGTAGTAAATGCCCTTAATTCTTCATATGCATAACGCTACGTAATTGGTTAAGGTCATTTATAATTACAATACTCGATAGTAAATGGTATATGAATGTAGGAAGGGATTTCAGTAACCTTGAATTGTAAGAATTATTAAGTTAATTAAAAAAAGGCCTGAGCCAGACCTATCCTTTGGTTGTATGTCTTGGCGCCGTTTATCGGCGCCGTCTTGATATCAGCAATATCTTTATGGTGTTTTTTCTATCTGACGACTTTTTACGCTTTCATGCTAAGAGGATATGATGGGTTTGACAGAGCCGTAAAATAACTCGGGATATTCTAATTAAATAGTATAACTTGTGAATTTTGTTGGTTACTCTAACAGACATAACCATATTGTTTTATTTTTTCTGTTCCATTCTTACCCACATGATGTCAATTAATCCTATCTATGGTGATATGTGTCTGCTTAACTGTTAATTTACTATTTTTCAAATGATGAAATCTAACACTGGCCGTATCTTATTTGTTCTACAAAAGCGACAAATTAGCCTTGATTGTGATCAGGACTCGCAGCCTATGCCATCTCCATCACGATCGAATCCATGTGGATCTGGTGAAAGAACTTTAAAGTTCTTAAGCCTTATTTCCCCACAATCCAAATCTGGAGGCGCGGATGGTATACAAACGCTCGCATAAGAAGCATCACAATCGCCTGAGTCGTCTCCGTTATCTGTAAGAGATGTTACGCTATTGTCTGAAGCGCCGTTATTATCGCATCCAAACTTTTTGGCCCAAACAGTGTCTGCAAATTCTGAAACACCGCAAAAACTCTGGTAGATGGTGGCAAAACCATTAGCAATGACGTCCTCGTTAATATTAAGTCCATCACAGTAAACAACAGCAACAAGCCTTCCAAATGTTAGGTCTTGGTTATTGTCAGGGTCCACCACTGCTGCCTTGTTAAGACATTTCTGGGAGACAAAGTTCTTTGCTTGAGTGTATCCCGGCTCACTGGTCTCTGGAGCGTCAACCAAGGTGAGCCTTATCACCATTGATTTTCCCTCCTTGGTCTTTATATCTAGTGTGTCGCCGTCAATGATTTTTGTTACAACACCGTTGAAGTTTGCAGTAGGGACGGGATCTGTTCCAATAGCCTGCGCAAATACTGCTGCTGCATGTTGTATTGACAGAAGGGATATTCCCATTACTATGGTAAAGATTACAACTTTAGTATCAAAACCTGTAATTCTTTTTTGGTCCATTATGTAAATTTCTATCTGTATCTGCGTATTTAGGATTTAGAGATACAATTGGTCTGCTGCTTGGGATTGGCGCCTTTTCCTAACACATTGGTTATGATGGATAAAGGATCTGTATTTACGATGTTCTGAAATAACATTCTAACAACTTCACAGCTTTAACAATCATAAAAAAGCATAAGCAAGCGGTATTTTATACTCCAGTTCCTTTAAAACACCAGTTCACAAAATACCTGAAACTGTCTATACCAATGATTTAATATTTTGGATGACGTTAGTTAGTTATTGGCAACACCGTTGATCAATTACCTGGTTTTGACTCATTGAGAAACCCATTTTTCAACGATTGATGTTGTTTTCTAATCTGTCAATCAATGATTGTTGATCCACAAGCAAAGCCATAATCAAAGGCGTAATCAAGCTTGGGTCATCCTTTCCCATTGCCATTATGGATTTATGGTGCTTGCGGTAGCACTCAGAAACCATCCTTGATAAAAGCTGCCTGTCTTCCTCTGATGGTAGGTGTTCCATAAAGCCATTAAGTTGTTCCGTTATCTTTTGATAGGTTTTATCTTTTGGAGTTTCAGAGTAATTAAAATAATTATGCATACTCTTTGATCAATGATGAAATATATAATAATGGTTTTATAGGCTAAACGGCCTAAAATAGATCCTTTAACAATGAGCCCGGTACTGGTTTAATCATTTTGTTGTGATTTCCTTGTTGTCCAGTCTGTAATGGTTTTTACAAACACCGAACTTGATATCAGCCCTGCAGCAAGTCTATCATCTCTGGCTCAATACCGTTGAACCTAAGGTGGGTCGCAAAGACCTTGTGGCAGTTGTACATGTTTATTGTTAGGTTCTGCTTGGCCAACTTTTTCTTAATCCGTTATAGTATCTTTCTCTGGTGGGAGTGTTTTTGTCAAGTTCTGTGATTTTATAATTTAATGCTAACGTATACCTTCTTTGTCGACCTGAACAATTAGACTGGAAACTGGTAGTGTTTCAGGCTGTTCTGATTGCTGGGGTGGTGATGGCGGTAACTTTTCAACCTGCGGCGTGCTAATCTAACCTCATTTTTATGAATTCCCTTTTGTCTTCTATTCTACTTGCATTGTAGTGCTTATTCCAAGATTGCAAACAGCTTGCATGGGAATAGAGCAATTGCAACCGGGGATTTAGCCGCAACCACAAAACAACCTTTGCACACAAAATCCGTGGAGAGGGATATAGGTTATAGATGGGGGATTAGTGATTGAGTGTTAGAGGAACTCTGCCGTTATTGACGTTATTGACGTTATTGACAAAATATGGCATGTTAGGCACTCCACGTTATATTGTGCGTCATATCATATGTTATTATTTATATGGGTTTCAGCGATAGATATACTTAAGGTTAATTCTTGCCACTTTTGTAGCACAAGAGATACTGACCACTAATGCCATTTTACAGCAAAGGGTTCACATATTGAATATACCTATACCCGCTTATAAAAAAAGCATAGCGCAAACAGTATGGCTTTTCAGTCCTTTACCGCCATCACTACCATAGCAGCCACCTAGAAAGAGATAAGACTACAACCACTAACTGCAATGGACTTGACTAACCCCCAGTATTTGCCTTTAGCATCCAAGACATATATTTCCGGGCCATAGTGGACAAACTGTAACTGGATGCCTCCAAGCTTATTTCATTGTGATGCTATAGTATATAGGCCAAGAAAAAGAATTCTAACATATCTCGTAATGGTATATATGTTTTTAAACGATTGTGTAAAAGGTTTTTTGAATAAATAATGCAGTCATTACTTGCAATGATGCTTATTTTGGCCTTATCACTCTATTCTAGAAATACTACTCCAAGAACAAGGACTGAATAGCTCATCTGTTTATGCTATACAGCAGCACTAGCAGCAGCAACAACAACATGATCAACCGGGCAGCCTTAGGGGGGAGGGCAATTAGATACCTTCAACACAACATCGTCTTTTTTCTATCCTATGGCATACAATTTGCTAAATACTTCCTATATTTCTAATTCATCAAAAAGCCAAGGGATCATATCTGATAATCCCAATGATGTAGCACTATCGAATGGACCAGCGCTTAAAGAATTTCCAGTTCCATTAGGTTCTCGACCCCATGATGTTGCGCCATAACTTTCAGACCCTAATATTGTGTGGTATACGGCCCAAGCGATGGGAGAACTAGGCAAATTAAACACCTCTACAGGTAAAACTCATCATATCTCTTTAGGGCCCGGATCTGCACCTCATGGTGTAATTGTAGGACCAGATGGTGCTCCGTGGATTACTGATGGCGGTCTAAATGCCATGGTTAGGGTTGATCCTATTACTGAAGATGTAGATATATTTCCGTTGCCAGAAGGTGGTTCTCCATTTGCTAACCTGAACACCGCAACTTTTGATAAAAACGGTATGTTATGGTTTACTAGTCAAAGCGGCATTTATGGTAAACTGTATCCTTTAACTGGATATGTGGAGATATTTGAAGCACCCCGAGGCCCCTGACCATATGGTATATCTGTGGCTCCAAATGGGGCAGTATATTTTGCATCACTCGCAGGAAGCTATGTTGCCCGTATAAACCCTCAGACTGGATCAGCCACAGTGATTGACCCACCTACTCCAGATCAACGTGCAAGACGTGTTTGGTCCGATTCGCAAGCAATATTTGGGTGCGTGGAATGTTGGAAAACTTGGAATGTATGGCCCTAAAAGATGATGGGTGGAAAGAATGGCGCCCTACCCCTGGGACATTCCTATGCCATACGCTGTGTATGTGAACTAAAAAGATAAGGTGTGGATAAGTGATTTTTGGCGCAATGCATTTGTACTTTTTGACCCAATAAAGGAAAGTTTTGAGATTTACTATACCAAGCCAAGGATCAAATGTGCGGCAGATTCTTGGAAAACCTGGTGAAATATGGGGAGCAGAATCAGGAACTGATAAACTTGAATTGATACACACTAAATCTATCGCAACATATGGAAAAGAGCCTGCTAGCAAATGAGTTGTGAACAACTATTGCCCATCAAATGATAGTTCAAAAGTGATTAAAGCTAAGGATTTCAAATATGGTAAAAACACCGTATATTTGATGTTGGGTCTATAGTGGTGATTTACAAACACATGACAGATATTATTCCATGCAACAAATCCTTTCTTCCTGGCTCAAATCTTGCAGAGGTTTTAAGAAATTGAAAGCCGGATTTAATGTTGGCAATAAATCTGCTTGCTAAATAAAAAAGCAATAAGGGAACTGTTGGATGCATGGATGTAACATTAATTTGATTGATTTAGCAATATTATGCTGCCTAATCTCATTTAAATTATAATATACATAAAAAAAATTATTATCTATTGGTATATTTGAAATATTGTTTCTTTATAATGATAATTCTTTTAACATCGTTTATCCAAATAAAGTACAATTGAATCTCTATGTAGGTTGTTCAGGGTGGAGCTATAAGGGATGGAAAGGAGCATTTTACCCATTGAATTTAGAAAATAGGGACTGGTTATCCTATTACTCGAAATTCTTCAAGTTTGTTGAAGTGGATTCAACATACTACAACATCCCATCAAGATTTGTAGTTAAGGGATGGAAAGATAAAACACCTGATGATTTTAAATTTGCATTTAAGTTTCCAAAAATAATAACTCATGAGAGAAAACTTGAAGGTGTCTCAAAATACCTTTATCCATTTTTTTATGCATTGGAGCCTCTAATAGACAAAACTTTGGTCTTGTTGATTCAGCTTCCACCTTACTTATCAATAGAAAAAGGTTTCAAGCCTTTGAAAAATATGGTTAAAAGGTTAGATAGCAGATATAGGTATGCATTGGAAGTTCGAGAATCTACATGGTTTGATAAAAAAGTATATGATTTTCTTAGAGAGAGCAATATATCATTGGCCTGGAGCATGAGGGATGAACTAAAGACACCTCCTATAGTGACATCAGATCAGATTTACATACGATTTATTGGTGATAGAAGCATAAAAGAAAATGACTTTGGTAAAATTGTAAAGAATAGAGATAAAGAAGTTATAGAATATATTGATAACATAAATAAAATACAAATGAGTGATGGTACAAAGGACCATCAAATTATGATTGCTTTTAATAACCATTTTGCTGGTTTTGGCCCTGAATCTGCCAATACTTTTTTAAAATTAGTAAATGAACCGGAATTAAACTGGAAGATGGAATTAAATCAAGAAGGAAAACATTCTGTTTCTACATCAAATAAGGAACAAACAAAAATTTCAGATTATACCTACTTACCATAAAATAATGATGTGGCGAAAAATTACTTATAATAATTGTATTTTGATTAACGATAATATGTCAAAATGGCCTATTTAACAATTTGTGATATGGTCAAATTTTTTAGAGGATGTACATTAACTCAAAGCGTATAGATTGACATGGGTGGAGATGCAGATTACTGTGAAATATTTGGACTAATTGAAAAACAAAAAAATTTTAAGATGATTAAAGTTTGGTGTTTGCTATTATCACACTTTGCTGTAATTTGAGCACTACAAAGATACCGATGCGCCTTCAAAAGAAGATTGCACTGGATTATTATGGTTGCTGCCTATCAATGACATTAAAAGATTATGGTGCGTCTCAATATACAGCATAGAATAACTCTAAATGAATTTCAGATTGGGTCTTCATAAACAATGGAAAAGCACTCATCATCCCATCCCATTTTCAAATATTAACAAAAATTAATGGGATTGGTATCTCATTGCTATTCCAACTTATTTCTGTTTGCGTAGGCTGATGGTTTCTTTAACTTTATGTTCCGTAGTAGGTTCTTTTTTGCGATGACGTTGCTGTTTGCTCCTGAATAAGAATGAGGCACAACAGAAATTCTTTCAATGGATGGAAATCTGGAATTGATTACATCCTGAATTTTTAAAGAGAGTTCTTCTACCTCTGAAACTGATTCCTTTCCATCTACCTCCATGTGTATTTCGGCTTGATCAACCATTCCTGAAGACCGAAGCAATACCTCACTAATGCGTATTTTCTCATCTTTAAATTCCTCAGAGATTATATTTTTAATCATTACAGTTAGTTTTGGATTTTGCCATGAGTCTACAAGTATAAGGGATGATCTTTTTAATGATATGTATGAAACAGAAAAGATGTAGAGAGCTATAATCATCCCACCAATTGCATCCATTTGAACAAATCCAAATTGTGTTGAAAGTAATATGCTAAAGAAACCTATCACAGAAGCTGACCCATCTTTTATGGAGTTTCTTGCATCTGTTTTGAGTGAAAGCAGATTGTACTTGTTTGCAATAATGCGCATTTGAAAGGCTCGATGTAAAGATAGGGCACTTGCTCCTGCTAATACCGCCATAACAATATAAGGATGTTTAATTTCATGAGGGTGTAACAGCGTTTGATATGAATTGTAGAAT
>JBKJYK010000091.1:0-12629 GCA_046715515.1 Candidatus Nitrosocosmicus sp. | reverse complement strand
TAATCCCAAATGCCGTGCAATGATTGGAGTTATTGCTGGTGGGGGCAAAAAAGAAAAGCCGTTCCTCAAAGCTGGAAATAAAGCAAAATACATGCAATCAAGAGGAAGGCTATATCCAATAGTAAGGGGAATAGCACAAGCTGCAGTATACCATCCTCATGGAGGAGGAAGACATCAACACATTGGTCATCCCTCATCTGTTGCAAGGAATACACCACCAGGAGCAAAAGTAGGTATCATAGCACCCAGAAAAACAGGTCGAGCAAGACTAAAAAAGAGACAATAGAACACAAACTTTCTTTTTATTTTTTATAATATGGCATATTTGATAAAGATACTTGAAGACATGGAGTATGCTTTAGAGAATAATATATTTTCAAGATCAACTGCTTTAGAACATCTACAAAAACAAGAAGAAGGAAATCCCTTTAAGGTATTGATTGGAACGATCCTTTCATCTAGGACAAGAGATGAAAATACAACTAATGCATTAACAAAATTATTTACAAAATATAAAGATTCAAAAGAAATTGCAGATGCAGATATAGAAGACATTAAAAAAGCCATATCATCAGTAGGCTTTTACAACATAAAAGCAAAAAGAATAAAAGAAGTCTCAAAAATCATAAATGAACAGTATCAGGGTAAAGTGCCAAGCAATATCCAAGATTTGTTAGATTTGCCTGGTGTTGGAAGAAAAACTGCTAACTGTGTATTAGTTTACGGATTCGAGATTCCAGCCATCCCTGTAGATACTCACGTACATAGGATTTGCAACAGGCTGGGAATAGTAAATACAACAGATCCAGATAATACTGAGGAGAAACTATCAGAAATTTTAGATAAAAAATATTGGATTAAATTGAACTCCATAATAGTAAGGTATGGGCAAAATGTTTGTCTTCCAGTAAAACCTCAATGTAATTATTGTAAATTAAAAGAAAATTGTAATTATTATAAAGAAAAAGATAGCCAAGTAATAGTAAAATCAATATAGAAAGTAACATATTATATTTGGCGCCTTTTTTTAAATATCAATAAAAATATTACCAAGCATCCCACTCCCACTATCATTATAAGCGGTAGAACAAAGATTCCATTGTAATAGAAAGGAGATTGAGAAGGATTTCCAGATAAAACCTCAAAATTAACATATCCACTTGACGCACTATCTGGCAATTGGGATTCATCTTTTCCATAAACATCGATAGAGCCGATTTTAAACCCATTTAATGATAATTTATCAATAACAGTTCTTTTACCATTACTAACAGACAATCCCTGAACATTAGCATGAGTTAAAACAACAGGATTATCTGCAAACCAACCATTTTCCTTATTTTCATATAATCTCATGTATCCAGTGTCATTGGTATTTGCAGCCACAAAGAATTGTTTTGATTCATCACCAAACATTGTTATTTCAATAAATTTTTCACTTGGAGAGGGTTCTTTAATTTGTATCACGGTTTTTGCTTCAGGGTTATTAGAGTAGGTCAAATTATTATTAATAAATAATATCCAATCATTTTGTATAGGATCTTGAAATTTATATTCTTTTGAGTTTTGTCGTTCCTGATTAGAAGCAGTATAAGGAAAAATAAACCGTTCATTATTATCTTTTTTCAATATTTGAAATTCTTGGGACTGATTTGATTGTGCGAAAATTAAACTAGAATTATATACAATACTAAATGTTATAAACAAAAACAGCAAGAAAAAGCAAGAAAAGTAAGTTGATCTGTCTATGAGCATCTAATATTCCTTTTTAAAAGAAGTATATATTTGTAAAATTATATAGTCTTGGATAATATTTCACTCTACAAATGGATTCTGATATGATGATATAACCTGGGAGATTTCAGGACGCATAAGATGAATAGGTGGCACTTCTCCAGACAAAAACATTTTCCTCATTTTGGTACCACTTAATTCCTCTTTATAATTCTGGTCATGAGGGCAAGTTCTTTCATTTGCAAAGTTTATACATTTTTTACAATAATAAAAAGCAGGGAAAAATATCGGTTCTATTCCAAGGTCAGGATAGGCTTTAAAAATATCATGAGCAGCAAATGGAGTGTAATAATTGCTTACTCCAGCGTGGTCTCTTCCTATTATAATATGAGAACACCCAAAGTTTTTGCGCATAATAGCATGATGAATTGCCTCCTTTGGTCCTGCATATTTCATTTTAGTATGTAAAGTAGAGAAAATAATTTTCGGTTTTGGGTAATAGTTATCTATTAGAGCATGATATGTCTCCAAAATTACCTCATCTTTAAAATCCCCAGTCTTTTTTTTTCCTATCAAAGGATTAATAAATAAACCATCATAAATATTCAATACAGATTTTTGTAGCATTTCATGTGCTACATGTGGAACATTTCTAGTTTGAAACGCAACAATACTTTTCCAACCGCGATTATAAATTTCCTCTCTAACCTTTGAAGGGGTTAAACGAACCTCATCATCCAAATCGATAGTATTTAGTATTTTAACTTCCCCTTCGACAAGAGTATCCTTCATTGTTAGATACCCATACACCCCCGGGTGAGAAGGGTCATCCGTCTGAAAAATTGACTTTGCCGCTTGGAGTTTTTCAATAGAAAATAAATCCTTTACATATAATATTCCAAATATTTTACCATTATTTCGCAATGCAATTTCTGATTCACCCCTAACTTTTTTGGCAGACTCATCATCAATATCTAACATAATAGGAATTGTCCAAGGTAAACCGTTACTAAGCCGTCCTTCGTTTAAAATACTTAGAAAATTCTCTTCACCTATAAAACCCTTTAAAGGGCTGAAAACACCAAAAGAAATATTCTCTACCTCCTTTTTTAATTCAATATCCACATCTAATGCAAACAAATCATCATCTATTTTAGATGAATCAATAAAATTATTTACAAGATTACCACCATGTGGTTTTATCATTCATATTTACATCATATGATAAGGTTATTTCTTTTTTTCTAGTTATGCTTATTTTTTGGTCCAATGCAATCCACACTCTTTATGTAGATTGTTTTCCCACCACCATCGTCCAGATCGTAAATCATCTCCAGACAATATTGCCCGAGTACATGGAGCACAACCAATACTAGGATATCCTGCATCATGTAATTTATTGTAAGGCAAATCATTCTGTTTTATATAATCCCAGACCATGTCATTTGTCCAATCAGCTAATGGATTAATTTTAAAAATATTATTATTGGATGAATCTATTTCAATTTTTTTTGTATTTGCTCTTGTAAAAGTTTGGTCTCTCCTTAAACCAGTTATCCATGCATCCAAAGTTCCCAGAATTCTTTTCAATGGATGGACTTTTCGGATTTCACAACAGAGTTTTCTATTTGAAACACTTTCATACATCAAATTTATTCCATTTTCATAAACCATTTTTTCAACTTCCAAGTGATCTGGAAATAATGTCTCTATAGGTATTTTATATTTTTTTTGTATTCTATCCATTACCTCATAAGTTTCGGGGTTGAGTCTACCCGTATCCAAAGTAAAAATTCTAGCATTATTTTTATCAATTTTAATCATCAAATCAATTACAACTACATCTTCAGCACCAAAACTAGATGCAAATGCAATTTTTGGGAAAAATTTTTCCATGGACCAAGATAAAATATCCTTAGCATTTTTTGTTTCCAATTCCTCAAAATCTATAGAAACGGGTTTTATAGAATTAGTTTGTTTATCATGATTTAACATATTATTAGTAATGATTTTAACTTCTTATAACTATTGTTGCAAAAAAAGCCAAAGATCTAGAGTCTTTTAGAAATATTAAATAAATAGTTACACTAAAGTTATTATAGTTTATTAACAAGTATAGAGAAGTTATTAAATCTCGTGGTGAAAAGTCTGGAATTAGAAAATAAATGGAAATTATTTACAAAATATCATGATCTTGGATTCGATCCTTTAAGATGGTTACCAGAATGCTCTAACGAGTTAAACTATGACAGGTTAAACATTTTATCTGAAGAACTTAAAAGAATTAATTTAAGAATACATCCAAACTACTATAGTTATTTTTTTTATCCTGAAAAAAAAAATGTAGAAATAATTAGAAGAGTATACAAATCAAATGAGGAAATAAAATCAGAGGATCTAAAGACAAAGAAAGCCATTTCAATACTGAAATGGGATAAGAATATAGTTTATGATAATACCGTGTTGATAGAGAAAATTAAAAGAATTGCAGAACAATTAAAAACAAAAATAGAAATCGAAAGAATTTCCATAATACCAACAAATAGTAAAGAAGAGTATCATTTTACTTTATTCGATCATATTAAAACTCAAAGAGGAAATAGATCCGGTTATACTGTCGTTACTAGTTCCAATACACAGGCTACAGACATTAACCAAAACATAGAATCGCCAATTCATATGGAAATATCACTCACCGAATCCATTAATTTACTAAATTCATTGGGGTGTACAATTGACATAAGGCTTTTTCCTATTTATGATGCACCTAACGACGATATTCTTGACAAGATAAGAAGATATATTGATAACTTTACTATAAAATATAATTACTCATTTGAAGATTATAGTTCGTTAAAATTAGGAAGCCTTTTTTTTGGTACTACTGCAACAGGCAATATGCACAAAGAATTACCAAACAGATACGACTTGGTTAAAGAAGATGCGCAAATAATAACTACGGATAAATTGGGTCTTTTAGCATGTCTTAGTTTATACACAATTGCAATTCTGGATGACAAATTATTTGAAAAATTAAATAAAAATGGCATACAAGAAAGCAGATTAAATCAATTAAAAGATCTAGCTATAAAAAATCTAACCGAACCAAAAACATCCCTAGGCAAACTTATCACAAAGTTTTTACCGGACTTTGAAAGCAAATTTGATTTTCAATCACATATAATAGTTTCACACCCTGTATCAAAAAATGGAGTTTCATCTTTATATGAAATATCAAAACTAACCAATAGTGAACTAATTATAGATAATATTCCCGTAATTGATAGAGACATTACTAATTTTGTGTCTAAGGAGTATTTGATATCTAATCCTACAGCATCAACCTCCAATACCTGCATGTTACTAATGTCCAGAGAAATATCTTCAACAGTTATTGATGAATTAAATAAAAATAAATTTAATCCCACGGTAATTGGGAAGATTGGGAAGATTGGGAAGATTGGAGTTTCTTTTAACAGTAAATAAGAATTAGCAGCAAAAATTAGTTAATTTAGTAGATACATTGATAAAATATAGAAGAGATTTTTTCAGACATATTAGTTAAATAATACAGATTATTCCCAAGTTGTGCCCTTTAGTTTAGAAAATTTTAAAAATGCGTTATTCTTATCCAAACCATAAGTATTAGCACCAGTCAAATCAGCCTCAACAAATATTGTCTTATTTATAATACTTCCACGAAGATCAGAACCCTGTAATTCGGCACACATAAAATTAGCGTTGTCTAAATTACTTTTGGTAAGAAAAGAATTTCTCAAGATTGCATACATCATTAATGCATTGGATAGATCGGCACCATCAAATTTAGAATTTAATAAATTTGATTGAACCAGATTTACATCTCTGAGTTTGGAATTTGAAAAGTCAGAATTATTAAAAGAGACTCCATTTAGATATGCATTGGATATATTCCTATTAGAAAAATCCTTTCCATCAAATATTAAACTTAGAGTAAGATTATTCATTCTCCATTCATTGAATTCACCAATAAGCTCATTTTGGAGCAATCGCAATCCTTTATCCTGGTTTGATTCAGACATATTATAATTTTTATAATATCAATATTAATTTGTTGATTTCAAAATATGTAAAAATAATTTATAACATGACAGTTGAAATTATAAAATAAAAAAATATTAACCACCTGTCATTTTTGTAAATTTATTATTTCGTTTTACATAAGAAACATAATCCAAGTTTGCAAGAGCTACCATTGCTGATTCTCGTACTTCTTGTCGTTCATCATCTAAAGCTTGTTTTAAGATATTACGAGACTTTTCAGATCCTATAACACCTAAAGCAATAGCTGCTTCGTGTCTTACAAAAAAACTTGGATCGGATAAAACTGCCTTGGACAGAAAATCTATTCCACTAATATGGCCTAGTTGACCAAGTGAGAAAGCTGCTTCGTGTCTTACTAAACCATCCACATCATTTAATAATACATCTCCAATCAAGTCAACTGCCTTTTCATCAGAAATATCTGCTAGAATACAAACTGCTCTTGTTCTTACAACATAATCCTCATGTTTCAGTAATTTTTTGAAAAAGACTTCATCTCGGACATCAAAATGCTTTTCCATATCTAATAATAATTGTATTCTATTATTCAATGGGATTATCAAAAGAATGAATCATTTATAATGTTTTGTAAAACATCTTTACAAGTATTAAATATAGCTATTGAGTCATAGAGATTTAATGCGTGTAAGATATTGGAGGCTCAATTTCGATGATTTAAGGAATGGTGAATACCCCATAGAAAACGTCAACCATTGGGAAATAAAATGCTTACAAGGAGAATACGAGCATTTTGGGATATTTTGGTATAAATACGGAACTCCTTTTGACAAGGAACCAGTTAATGGAATATGTTTCTATTATAATGATATACCTTTGGATAAGGTTGAAGATATTGCTAATTTTCTCAAATCAAAGTATGGAGGAAAAATAGCCTACAGGCAAACACGTGTATTTTTGCAAGGTTCAAAAGAATTTGCAGACAAACAATCAATCATAAACTTGGCAGAAGAATTGAGTTCAAAATATAATGCACCTATCGAAATAACAATTGAATTTGAAAAAATAGAAAAAGAGACCCAGGACCAGGTTATAACGCTTCCCCAAAATAAGGGATTGCCTATAGTAGGCCCAGACTAATAATGCAATTAACGGTTATAGGCATCAAGATACCTATATATTATTTGGGTTTTACCGTTTAATACACCTTACAACCATGAATAACAAAGGTAGTCTTGTTGAAAAAAAATTGAGGGGTTCAGGAGGATATACTGTAGCCAAAATCAATGATAGCGAGCAAAAAACGGCTAACCTAGGAGGCCCAGAACTATTTTTAGCTGGAATTGGAAGATTAGAAACGGATAGGTTTGTTAAATACCATTGCAATAAGTGTGAAAAGGATTATGAGGGGGCTCCAAACATTCAATATGAAAATCCTAATGAAGACCTAGGTGAAAATATAATTTTAATTGAAAAAGGAGAATATAAATGCAAATCATGTAACTCAGTCATAGCACAATATAGAAAATTTAACGATGTTAAAGAGAATAACACACATTTACCAGATAACAAAGACGCAGAAGTAAAAACAGATATTAAAGAATCAATGAAAAAATCAGAATTAGACAATAAAGAAATAATGACACAATCGGTGAATAATAATTCTAAACCAATAGATTTAGGACAGGAAGAGAAGGAGGATTATAATCCAATTGAGAATATAATAGGTCTGTCGGCTTATAACAACAATGCTCAATTAATAGGAAAAATTAGCGAAATAGGTTTAAGAAAAATTTCTGAAGGAAAAGTTCAATTCAGTTTTAAAATAACTAACGGTTTAAAGAAGGAAACAATTGAGGTTGCATGGGACAATGTCGATAAAATTGGAGATATAGTTATTTTACATGGAAGTTTTGATAATGCACCGCCATTATATAATGATAAAAATAATGCTAATAGTGCAACAAACCAAAACTATAAAACATGTATCAACTGCAACTATCAAAACGATACCGAGGCGTTATTCTGCGAGGAATGCGGTAAAAAAATAGAATAAAAGGCATATGGATTATTTAATTCCAATTCGTACGTCTGCCACTCTTGAACCTTTTCCTTCTTCTAGAACTAGTAACGGATTTATATCGAATTCTTCAATTTCCGGAAAATCAATAACTAATTGAGATAATCTCAATAAACAATCAATTATAGAAAAGAGATCAGAAGGTTTTTCTCCTCTAGCACCTTTTAACAAACCAATAGTCTTTATTGATTCAACCATAATTTTTGCTTCTGATTCAGAAATAGGTGCAAGTCTGAAATTTACATCTTTTAAGATCTCCACATAAATACCACCTAGACCAAACATCAATAAAGGTCCAAACAATTTGTCTTGTTTAGCTCCCAGAATGGTTTCTCTTGAATTAGTTATCATCTCTTGTACAAGAATACCATTAATATCCGCATCAGGGTGATGTGTTTTCACACTATGCAAAATCATGTTAAAACCATTTTTTACTTCGTCATCATTTTTCAATCCAACTTTTACGCCCCCAGCATCTGACTTGTGTATTACATCTTTGGATGATATTTTCATAACTACAGGATATCCAATGTTATTTGAGGCGCTAATTGCATCATTTTCATTATTTACAAGTATGCTTTTAGGAATAGGAAAACCATATGCCTTAAGCACTTCATAACCTTCATCTTCCAAAAGATTTGAACGACCTTGTCTTTTTACATTTGACAGAATATTTTTAACTTTATCTTTATCTACAGAAAATGTTTTTATATAATCGTTTTTAACATTTAACCATTTACTAAATCTGTACATAGACTCAAGTGCTCGGATAGCAGGTTCAGCATACATAAAATGCGGTACACCGCCTTCTGACAATATTTGTTTATTTTCCAATCCCTCAGCTAAACCCATCAGAGCTGCTAACATGGTTTTCCCCGTATTTTTAGATGTCCTAATTATTGTTTTAGCTAATTCATTATAATCCAAAGTTGCAGAAGGAGTGCACATTGTAACTACCGATCCTACACTAGGATTAGATAAAACTTCTCGAAGAACCTTTTCAAATCTGTCAGAATCTGCATCACCTACAATATCAACAGGGTTTTTTGAAGAACCATGAGGAGGAATGACTTTTGATATAATATCTCTAGAATTAGAAATATCTGCCATTTGTATTCCATATTTAGAGCAGGAATCCGTGGATATAATTGCAGGTCCACCCGCATTAGAAACAATAACAACACCTTTATCACTTTTAGGTAAAGGTTGTTTTGAAAAAGCAGTAGATAATTCAAATAACTCTTGCATAGTATCGACGCGAATTACCCCTGACTGTTTAAAAACTGATTCATATATCTCATCTGATCCCATCAATGCACCAGTATGAGACATGGCTGCTTTGGCCCCTTCAGGAGTTCTGCCAGATTTCAAAACGATTATTGGTTTCCTTTTTTCAAAAGTAATTCTTTTTGCAATATTCATAAATCTACGACCATCATGAATATCCTCCAAGTACATTAAAATCACCTTTGTAGAGGGATCTTCTTCTAGTAATTCAAGGATATCATTTTCATCCATATCGACTTTATTTCCCATGCTGATTACTTTTGAAAAACCTATCCCTTGAGCCATTGCATCCTCAACGGTAGCTGCACAAATAGCACCACTTTGAGAAACTAGAGCAATTTCCCCATACTTGGGAGTGATTTTTAAAAACGTTAGATTCATAAGATTTTGTTCTGTTAGGCTCATTATTCCAAGGCAATTTGGACCTATTATCCTTATTCCATAATGTCTTCCTATATCCCGGATTTGTTGCTCGAGCTTTGCACCCGAATCATCTACCTCTTTAAAGCCAGCTGACACAATTATAGAAGCCTTGATTTTTTTCTTTCCTATTTCTTCCATAACAGATGGAACAATTTTACTAGGGGTTGCTACAACTGCCAAATCAACATCTTCAGGTATATCCAGAACGCTTTTGTATGCTTTTATTCCAAATACAGAAGAACTAGATGGTGTAATAGGGAAAATTTTTCCCCTATAGCCATTCAAAATATTTAAAAAAATGGCTTTTCCTACTCCAGGTTTTTCAGAAGCTCCTATTATTGCAATAGAAGAAGGCGAAAGAAAAATATTTTTTATATTATCAATACTCAATAAAAAATTTAAGGGCAGATGGTTATAAAAATATTAACAAAAAATTTAGTTTTTATATAATAAATTATCAAATTAATTAAATGACTATAAATGATATTATTTTAGAAATTGATACTAGTAAGATAATAAATGACCTTCAAAGGTTAATCAAGATTTCAAGTGTTTCTGCAAGAAAACAAAACTTGGAAGAATGTGCCAGTGAAATTGTAAAAATTATGAAAGAGACTGGGATTTTTGCAGAACTAATACATTTAGATAAAAACGAGAAAAATGAAGCTCCACCAATAGTTTATGGAGAAGTAAAATCAAAAGCAAATCCAAATGGAAAAACAATTTTGTTTTATAATCACTATGATGTCCAGCCAGAAGAGCCATTGGATCTTTGGGAATCTAAACCATTTGAAGGCATCGTTAAGGGTAATAAGATTTTTGGGAGAGGCGCGTCTGATGACAAAGGCGAACTAATAACAAGACTAAGTGCAGTTGAATATTTTTTAAAACATACAGGTGACGTACCAGTCAATATAAAATTTTTAGTAGAAGGTGAAGAAGAGACAGGAAGTAATAACATTTCTAAATATTTAAACAAATACAAAAACAAATTAAATTCAGACTTAGTAATATGGGAATTTGGATATATCGATCAAAAAGAGCGTCCTATAATAAGTCTAGGTATGAAAGGATTGTTATATGTAGAAATGACTGCCATAGGGCCTTCAAGAGACGTCCATTCAAGTTTGGCCGTATTAATTGAAAATCCAGCATGGAAATTAATTCAAGCTCTGTCAACTTTAGTTAACAAAGACGGAATGATTTTAGTTAAAGATTGGCATAAAGAAGTTAAAACACTAACTGAAGAAGAAGTCAAAATGATAGAAAATGAACCGTTTGATGAAGAAAGTCTCAAAAAAGAATATGGGATAAAAAAATTTGTCAATAATATTAGTGGAAAGAACATCAAGAAGGCACTTACAAGCGAACCAACATGCAATATATCTGGATTAATTTCAGGATATATTGGAGAAGGGGCCAAGACAATTCTACCATCCAAGGCATCTGTTAAGATAGATTTTCGATTGGTTCCATATATGGATCCAAAACTTCAGTTTGAAAGATTAAAAAAGCACATGGAGAAAAATGGGTTTAGGGACATTCTAATTACAAACATCCATGGGGAAGCATCGGGTAGAACAGAAATAAACAATCCTTATGTAAAGTTGATTCAAGAATCCGCCAACAAGGTCTTTGGAGATTCAATAATTTCCATATCTTCTGCAGGTACTGGTCCCATGTACGATTTTATAGACATACTAAAAGTTCCATGCATATCTATTGGCGGCACATATATTTTTTCGAGAATTCATTCACCCAATGAATATGCCAGGATTGATTTATTGGAAAAAACCACAAAATGTATTATTACAATTATTAACAATATTTCGAAAATGTAATTTTTATAATAACCTATTATTTTTACTTATAAGTATGAAATGAGTTTTATTTATATTGGGTTTTGAATATCATAACAACTACCATATAAAAGATTGGAAAAAAAATGTAGTAGAAGAAATAAATGAAAAAGAGAACATAAAAGAAATTTCAGAATACGCATTACATATTGCAAGAATTATAAACTATCCAAATCTTAGTATTGATGATTACATAAAACAAATAGAAGGAATAGGAGTAGAATTAAAAGCAAAAATAAAAACTCCAAAAGAGATGAGACCTACACATATTATTGAGAAATTCAACGAATTTTTTTTTATGGATAAAAAATTTCAGCCAAACGTTAATGATTACTATAATCCTAATAACAATTATTTAAACATAGTATTAGAAAAGAAAACAGGAATTCCAATAACTTTGTCGATAATATACATTCATTTAGCAAGTTTTTTAAATTTTGAATTACAACCAGTAAATTTTCCTTCTCATTTCTTAGTAAAATACACTCTCGATAAAGAGTCTGAAGAATACATAATAATCGATCCATTCAATAAAGGTAGAATTATGGATGATTATACTCTTCAGGATTTACTAAATAAAGTAAATCCCAAATTGAGCATGTCTGTTTCTAATAGCATATTAGAGAAAGCAAGTACCTCTCAAATTTTGATAAGATTGTTAAACAACTTAAAGACTGGATATATAGAGGTAGATGATCTGCAAAAGATTGAATTAATAAATGAAATGATATTGTCACTAGACAGATTTAACCCTGAAGCAATAAGAGACAAAGGAATGATTTTATATAGGTATAAGAAATTCGAAGAATCTTTAAGAAACTTTTATCAATATATTGAATTAAATCCTGAAGCAGAAGATATCGATAAAGTTTTAGAATTAATAAGGCAGATTAGGAATACAATGTAAACGATAAATTCCAAATATCTTATACAGTACTTAATTAATTTATATCCAGTTCTTTAGCATCAAGTCTCCATCTTTTGGAAGATGCAACGGGTTTTTAAACTTGAATAAATGGTTTTATGGTAAATAGTAATGAAAACTTTTAGTTGAGCAATAACAATTAATTAAATTAAATATTTTTATTTATTTTAAGGTATAATTCTTTAGCATTTTTTCTGGCTTCTTCAGTAATTTCCTCATTAAAAATGGTATTACTTAAAGAGTCCAAAACTATTTGCCATTCTTTTATGCTCAATAGAAT
>JBKJYK010000090.1:0-12723 GCA_046715515.1 Candidatus Nitrosocosmicus sp. | reverse complement strand
TATTGCTAATATTGCTAATATTGCTAATATTGCTATCAATTGGATTGCTGTTTTTGCGTTCTAAAGGCACATAATTATCATTGATTTCTTCATTTTTCCCTTTATTTTCACTTTCGCTACCTATAATATCAAATGGCATAACACATAAATCAGAGCATCGTACCTCATTTATTTATTAAACAAGGGAATTTAGATGAAAGGTGTAAATTATAGAGAAATTCGTGGTATGCCTTTTGTAAGACGTGAATACATTAGAGGAAACCCTCAGATTAAAATAGCTAGGTTTGCGTCAGGTCAACCAAAAAATGATTATGATTTTCGTTTGGAGTTAGTTGTAACTGAACGAATTCAAATTCGTCATAACTCTCTTGAGGCTGCAAGGTTGGCAGCAAATAAAACCATGGCTCAGGCTGGTGATATGAGTTTTTTTGCCCGACTAAGAGTTTACCCTCACGTAATATTGCGAGAAAATAAGATGATAGCTACGGCTGGTGCTGACCGTTTACAGGAAGGGATGAGACGTGCATTTGGAAAGGCTACTGGTTTGGCTGCTCGAGTAGAAAGAGGTCATACCATATATGAGGCATATGTTACAATGGCTAATCTTGAGTTGGCAAAAAGGGCATTTAGGGTTGCCTCAAGCAAACTAGGTTGCCCGACTATAACTAAAGTTATTCCTTTACCTAAGGACCAATAACTTACCTAAAACTACTATCATTTTAAACATGAAAATATAATAAATATTTTATTACCAATCATTTTCCCTAATCATATGGCCTCTATAAAATCATTAACAGACTTTGAAGATTCTTTTTATCATAACAAAAAAGTTTTCATCCGTGTAGATTTTAACGTGAAGGTGAAAGGTGGATTTGTGAGTGAAGATTATAGAATTAGATCTGCCATGTCTACAATAGAGTACCTTGTTAAAAGAGGTGCAAAAATAATTCTCGCGTCTCATCTCGATAGGCCCAGAGGCAAAGACATGGCCTATTCTTTATTGCCTGTGTCAGTAAAGCTATCCGAAATTTTATCGCCATTTAATATACCTGTTTATTTTTCTCCTGATTGCATGGGTATTGACACTTTGAGCAAAATTAACAATTTAAACAACGGTGAGGTCATGTTACTTGAAAACCTTAGATTTTACCCGGAAGAAGAAAATAACGACGATGAATTTTCAAAAAAACTTGCCTCTTATGCAGATATATATGTTAATGATGCCTTCAGTACATCGCATAGGAAGCACTCTTCTACCTACGGAACAGTAAAATTTTTTGATACCAAAATTGTCGGATTTAACGTTGCTAAAGAGGTAGAGTATTTGTCTTCCCTGAGAGACAACCCTTCAAAACCCTTTACATTTGTTGTGGGTGGGGTCAAAATTAGAGATAAAATCGGTGCCCTAAACAACCTTTTACCAAAGGCAACAAAGGTGTTAATAGGTGGAGCCGCATCATATACTTTTTTAAAAGCAAATGGAATATCGGTAGGCGATTCTTTAGTGGATGACAATTATTTGTCTTGGGCCTCTAAAGCGTTGGACAAATATAGAGAGAAAATAATTTTACCTATTGATCATAAAGTAGCCTTTTCTGAAAACTCTACCGAATACCAGATAGTAAGAAACACCATCCCTAAAAACATGAAAGGGTTTGATATAGGGGATGCAACTGTTCAAAAATTCATTTATGAGATTCACAATAATAATAATGCGGGTTTAGGCACTATCTTTTGGAATGGGCCAATGGGATTTTTCGAAAAAGAATTATTTTCCCATAGCACTAAAAGTATTGCCATTAGCATGGCTTTGGCATTTTGGCGTGGTGTAAAGACTCTGGTTGGAGGGGGCGATACATTGGAAGCTATGAAAGTCGCTGGAGTCTCTGAAAAAGAGGTTTCTCATGTCTCTACAGGCGGAGGAGCAAGCCTAAGATTTCTAGCAGGAGATGAAATGCCTGGTATTGATATATTAAATACCAATTAAGACAATTTATTTTTTATCTCAAATTTGAGATGTGGTTGTTTTCGACTATATCTTCTTTTCAAATCAAAAATGCATAGTTAAATCATCATTTTTTGTGAAAAATGTTATGTGTCATTTTATTTTTGTACTTTACTGCTTGGTAATTGCAAGATGGATAAGTTATATTATTGTTATGCTAAAT
This sequence comes from Candidatus Nitrosocosmicus sp., assembly GCA_046715515.1. Classification (GTDB taxonomy): domain Archaea; phylum Thermoproteota; class Nitrososphaeria; order Nitrososphaerales; family Nitrososphaeraceae; genus Nitrosocosmicus. The sequence goes on along the minus strand of JBKJYK010000090.1, from coordinate 10,555 downwards.
CTTTTTATAAATTTTGGCATTACAATCTGAAAATTTTTACGATGTAATAGTAGGGGGTGGAAGTGTTTCCGGTTTATTAGCCGCGCGAGAGATATCCTCTACCGGTTATAGCGTATTAATATTGGAAGAAGATCATGAAATTGGAACCCCCGAGCATTGTGGTGGTGTTGTAAGTCAAAAAGGATTGGAAAAATTGGGCGTTATCCCCAGAATAAAAACCATTGAGAATTACATCAAAGGCGCGATAATTAAAACCAAAAATAGTTCATTCCAGATAAATTCAGAAAATCAACACATCATAGTCATTGACAGACGATCTTTTGATAAGGAATTGGCTTTTCAGGCTCAATCCAACGGGGCGGAAATAAATACAAAAAGCTCTATCACATCTGTTAACTATTCTGACAATGTATATAGTATCAAAATAAGTTCTGGTAAAATTTTTAAAAGTAAATTTTTCGTAGAAGCAAGAGGTGTTGGCCAAATCATAAAAAATGGATATAGAAACGCCATTCCCTCTGGTCAATATGAAATCTATGCGCCATGGATACAAAAAGATATCATAGAAGTTGAACTTGATTCCGAGTTGTATCCAGGTTATTTTGCATGGGTTGTACCCACGGGGGAAGGCCAGGGAAAAGTAGGTGTAGCTGGAAGACACATTAATACAAGTTTAACCCTTGAAAGATTTTTGGAAAAAAAAGGCAAACCCTACTCTATTATACGTAAAATTTATGCACCTATTTGGACTAATGGCTATATAAAGCCTTTTTACATTGAAAAAAATGTTGCAATTGGTGATGCTGCAGGACAAACTAAACCCACAACAGCGGGTGGTATATATTCTGGTGGAATGGGTGGAATATATGCTGGAAGATCAATATCCAAATCATTAGAAAATGACAATGATTGTTCTTTTTTAAAAGAATATCAAAGCAACTGGATAAATTCGTTTGGAAATGAATTTGATAGACAAATCTTATTTAGAAGAATATTGGAAAGGTTGGATAACAAATCATTGGATAAAATATTTTCTAGTATTTCTTCATCTGCACTTGACAACATATCGTCAACCGGGGATTTTGATTTTCATGCCGCGGCTTTGAAAAGTTTCTTAAACACAAAAATCACTGTTAATTTTCTTTATACTTTCATGGGAAATGAATACAGAAAAATTGTTAAAGATTTAAGCAAGATATAAATGCGGTTTGCATAGCTTTAACATAAATGTCTAAACAGTTACAATTGCCTGTATGTACATCTTGTAATAGGCCAATAATGCCTAATGATGCCTGTGTAAGATTTTATTGTCCTAATTGCGGATATGTTCTTATATGGAGATGTGAAAGCTGCAGAGAGTTTGCAAGAACCTATAAATGTGTTGGATGTGGATTTGAGGGGCCTTAAATAAAATGGCTCGATTAGTAGCTAGAATTAAAATTCTACCCGCAGAGGCAGAAACTGATTTTGACACCTTGATAAATAACCTAAAAAACAGCATTCCTAAAGGAATGGAGTTAAAAGCACACGCTAAAGAGCCACTTGCATTTGGATTGAATGCTTTGGTTGGTGACTTTTTACTCGATGATTCTGAAGGTGAAATGGATAAGTTGGAGGATTCTATAAAAAAAGTAGATGGAGCTGGTGAGATTCAGGTTATTACAATCAGCAGACAGTCAGTTAATATGAAATAACATAATTATTTATGTCATTTACTTGCGATTTATTTGAAAAAAAGCAATAACACTAAAACCAACACTAATTTGGTATCAACCCTAAAAATTAGGGTAGCGGGATGCAAAATCAAAGATGTTGGGAAAAAGAAAGCACTTCTTGATAGCACCGTTATGAGCAAAATTGGAGTCACAAATGGTGATACTGTTGAAATTGTAGGAAAAAAGGTTACTGCGGTATTAGTATATGCTATGGAGGATAAATCCAGAAAAAGTAATTATATTCATATTGACGGACAAACTAGGAAAAACGCCGGTGTCAGTTTAAACGATTTTGTACTTCTCAAGAAAACAAACCCAAAGTTTGCTGAAAAAATTGTCTTATTGTGCAACACAACCCAAAAACTTTCTGACGAGTTTGTTTCCTATCTCAATGCTCGATTCGAAGGCTATCCTGTTACAAAGGGGTATCAATTTACCCTGAATATTTTAGGGACGGAACTTGAATTCATAATCTATATGTCTTTCTCTAAAGAAATTGTGAAAATAAACAAGAATACTAAAATAATCATTAAACCTGCATTAAGAAAATTTCGAAAAGAGCATCATCGCGTTACTTATGAGCAAATAGGAGGATTAAAGAATCAGATAACCCGTCTAAGGGAAATTGTGGAATTACCATTGAGGCACCCCGAGGTATTTTCAAAAATCGGAATAGACCCTCATAAAGGAATTCTTTTGTTTGGTCCCCCTGGGTGTGGAAAAACATTGATAGCCAAAGCATTGGCAGCGGAATCTAATGCTAGTTTTTATATTATAAATGGACCGGAGATAGTCAATAAATATTATGGGGAAACAGAAAGCAAATTACGAGAAATTTTTCAAAAAGCCAAGGAATCCTCACCTAGCATCATATTTATTGATGAAATTGACGCGATTGCACCAAAAAGAGAAGACACCTTTGGTGATGTTGAAAAAAGAGTCGTCGCACAACTACTCGCACTAATGGATGGTATGTCAGATAGGGGAAATGTTGTGGTTTTAGGAGCCACCAATAGGCCTGATAGTTTGGATCCTGCATTGAGAAGGCCTGGACGATTTGATAGGGAAATAGAAATAGGAATTCATAACATGGAGGGTAGATTTGAAATTTTGAAGATTCATACACTTGGCATGCCTTTAGATGATGATGTTAACCTGAAGGATATATCCAAGCTGTTGAATGGATATACAGGTGCTGATATTAAAGCTCTCTCAAGAGAAGCTGCCATGAAATCCATAAGACGTTACTTGAGCGAAATTGATTTGGCAAACAACAGGGAAGTGCCATCAGAGGTATTGAATAGCATTAGAATAAAAAACAATGATTTTATTAATTCCATGAAAGATATTATTCCCACAGCCTTAAGGGAATTTTATGTGGAACCATCTAATATAAAATGGGATGATATAGGGGGATTGGCCAAAGAAAAGAGTTTGCTCATCAATAATTTTTTGTCACCACTTGTTACGCCCGAAAAATTCCTAAAGATGGGGATTAAGCCAGCTAAGGGTGCATTGTTATTTGGTCCTCCTGGGTGTGGAAAAACATTGATAGCCAAAGCATTGGCAAATGAAGGCTCTATTAATATCATATTCGTTAGGGGCCCTGAAATCTTATCCAAATGGGTGGGGGAATCTGAAAAAGCCATACGTGAAATTTATAGAAAAGCCCGCTCATCTTCCCCATGTGTTGTTGTATTTGATGAATTGGATTCAATTGGCAGATCAAGAACCGTTGATGATGCTACAGGGAATGAAAGGGTGTTATCTCAAACTTTATCTGAAATGGATGATGCAGGTAATTTTGGTGTGATTGTTATTGGGATCACCAGCAGGCCCGATCTACTGGATACATCTTTGTTGAGACCTGGTAGGTTTGACCTTTTAATTCCTGTTGGGTCGCCAGATGAGAAATCCAGACATGAGATATTGTCAAAAGCAACATCAACCATGCCATTGTCATCTGATATCGATTTTGACAAAATATCCTCAGTGACTAAAGGCTATAGTTGTGCCGATTTGATATCGTTGTGCAGAAATGCTGCAATAAATGCAATACATAAAGAATCTAATATTGTCTGTGATTCTGATTTTGATTATGCTTTAACCGTTGTAAATCCTTCAATAACCCCAGAGGTACACAATTGGTATCTGTCAATAGAAAAAAAATTAACTTCTGTTATTCCAAAATTTAAGGATAAGGTTTTTTATGGTTAGCTTCAAAATCATTTGATCTGAAAATTTAAAAAACTATATAATACTTTTTGTGATTGAATAGATTATGAATTATCCTTTGAGAACTGTAGTTTTTGAAAAAGTAAAACAATATGGAAATATTACGGATCAGGATTTGATTAACTCTTTGTCTAAGGATAATGTATTTACTCTAGAGGATGACCTAAATAAAATATTACTGGACTTGGAAATATATGGGTTGATTCAGGTTACATGGATAACCAAGGATAAAAAAAGGATCGAAATTGTAAATCAGGAAAAATAATGTTTATCCTTATCTGTTGTATTTTTCCTTTGTTGCATTTGCAGTGCTACTAAAATGCGTGTTTTATCATAATTTAACATACCATAACGCGTCAAGTGCTATTGCTATGAAAATAATTACCAAGTATGGTGCTGTAACTTTATAAGCTTTCCATGCATATTCGGGCGTGGGGTTTTGCATCAGCTTATAATGATATACCGCCATCAATGAACCAGAAATTACTGCAACTGCCAGATACAGCATTCCTAAGCCAAAAAAATATAAGGATATGGAATACGGAATGAGAACAAGGCTATTGAGAAAAATGTATTTTGATGTGGTTTGGTTTCCATACAGCACCGGTAACATTGGAACATTTGCTTTTGTATATTCATCCTTCATTTTAATAGCCAAACACCAAAAATGAGGTGGTGTCCACATAAAGACAAGCCATCCTATCAAAAATCCCACCAAGTCAATACCGTTTGTGGTTGTAGCCCAACCCGCCATAGCTGCTGCACTACCTGCAAATCCCCCAATCACAATATTCCAAACACTTCTTCTCTTTAACAACAAGGTGTATATTACAACATAAAAAAAAATTCCCAATCCTATCATAAAAGTTGCCATGGGATTTAACAAAATCCAGGACAATATGACTGAAATTACACACAATGATAATCCAAAAATAAGGACTTGGTTTGCTTTTAACCTTCCAGAAGGGATTGGCCTTTTTGACGTTCGTGTCATAAGATTATCTATATTTTTGTCGTAAAACTGATTAATTGCACTAGCACCCATTGAAGATAGGGTTCCACACACTATCAAAAAAAATAATTTCCAACCGGAAATGTCCCAAGCAATACCGCTAGTATTATCAAATCTAGTGGCGGCAAGCATCGATGTTACAGCGGTAATTACAAGCACTATAACAATTCGTGGTTTTGAAACCTCGATATAATCTTTAATATTTGATAATTCGAGATGACCGGTAACAGGCACAGGATATCATTTCTATTGAATTAGATCTTGAATTTAACTTATTCGATGATGAGATTAACCAAATAAATTGCTATATCACCTCATGTCTCTTTTTTTATCTATTTCTTGGATTTTCTCCTGGAGATCTTCTAATTGACCTGTTGACCATTTCACAAACCCTTCTATTAGTTCTTGAGGCAATCTGTTAATTTGGGACATTATGACAAACCCTTCAAATATTTTTTCATATGTTTTGCAGCAAACCGTCATATTGGTTATTGCATCATTGATAAAGTCGTTACTGTTGTTTTTTATATAGTTCTCCTTAAAACTCTCTAATAGGTCATTAGTTCTTTTAGTTACCTCATCTTTTCCAATTTTCTCTTCGTACCTGTTATTATTGTCTTTAAACACGTTAACTGATCATAATTGTTTGGTTTTGTTTATATTATAACCTGTTAGAACTATGGGTATGGACAATACATTAAATTTATCTAGGTGATCAATGGGATGAAAAAATCATCATGGGTTTTAAAATTTTGGAATATAAATAAATACAACGGGACCAGACAACCTTTTAAAAAGGCATCTGGCAGTATATTGGTAAAAGAAGACCGGAAACAAGATTAGGTCAGATACCCTAGTGCTTTCATCATCATTTATCAGATATTTCGTATCATCATTCCCATTATTGTTATGCTTTTCCACTAATTTTTATTTTGTTAACTTTTTTTAGTTTTATTATTATAAATTTTTCACTATCTTTTATTTAACTTTTATTTGATTTAGTATGTATATGTCCAACAAAGATGATCTTTTTAATGCTATTAATTCTTTTGGTTCTGTTGGAATAAAAAAAACCGATTTAAAAAAAAAATATAACCTTGAAAATTTTGATAATATGTTAAATGAATTAATTCATGAGGAGAGGGTATGCTTATCCAAAAAGGGTTCTTATGTCTACTGTTGGGATAAAGAGTTTTTTTTGGATTATCTTATAAGTTCAGATCTCAAATTCAAATACCTTTACAATTCTATTTCTAATATTCAGGATAAAATAAATAACTATTCTGATAGTATTTTTAAATACATTGAAAATATTGATTGTGAATTGGTGCAAATCAAAAACTCATTCAATAGGATTGAAAATAAGGTAAACGATTTAAACGTCCATCCGCTAAAAACTGAAGATATAAAAAGTAACAGTATTTCTTTGGATGTTTTTAAAGAAAATTTTGATAGGATGTTACTGGAGAAATCTACATCAATTGGATGGGTTGAATTGTCTTCTATAAAAAATGAAATATGTCAAATGTGTGACATTACAGATAACGAATTTTATAATTTTGTACGTGATATAACGGATTTGCATCCTGAAAAATATGAACTATCGTCTGGTGGCTACGAAGGCATTATCCTAAGGGGTATAGTCCATGGCTTTGTGAGGTGTATTTGATGTACCCTTACAATTTGCCACTGAATCCCTTTCCTAGCAGTCCTACCCCGACATTAAAGGTTGCTAAAATTTTGGGGGGAAAAAGGCACCGGGAGGCATTAAACAGTTTAAAAAACTGTGTTGATGAACTTTATTCAAAATTAAATGACTCGGATTACCCTAAAGAGGATTTATTTAAAGTTATTACTGTCATTCAGGATGTTGGTTCGGGAAAAACACACCTTACACTACACATGAGGACAATGGAGAGTACACTGGATAAGTCTATAATCTCTTACGTTGATTTGGCGCAAGTTCACCCTAGGGAAATTGATACCATTTATTCCTCAATAATAAAAGGGTTTGGAGCCTCTTACTTTGAGAATGTGCTTGATAGGTTTATTGGTTATTTAAAAAACGAGTTTCCTAAAAACCCCAAATTGGTTAAGAAGATTGCAAAATATGGTTTTTTTGACACACTAAACGGCAATTCCATTGATGAGAAGCTAAATCAATTGAGGGGCAAGAAGTTTCAACCCTCCTTTAGACATTTATCTGACCTTATGTCAAATGATTTTTCACATGTGGAGATTAGAATGATTTTTGAAATAATTAAAAAAGGAACTTTAAATTACTCTGACCTAAAAACGTTTGATAACTTGTTACTAATATTAAGTACTATTTCATCTGTCAACTATAAATTCTTTAATAAAATAACCCTATTCCAAATCGATGAGTTTGATGCCAATATGCAATCTTTAGACTATATAAAGGGCTTGATAAACTCACACATACCCTATTCTATATTAATGTTAATAACTACTCCATCCTTTTACTCTGACATTTCGCGAGTTAGTCCATCCCTTTTTGACAGGTTGGAAAAAGCAAACTATAAAATTGATTTGGCCGGATCAAATTCATTTGACGAAATAAATGATATTGTTTTGGAATATATCAAACAGAATATACCTGATTTTAATAATGTTGATAAAAATGACCTTTCATCAAAAACCCGAATTATTTATGATGAATTTCCCGATTTTCGAAACATAAGATCCGTGTTAAACATATTGTATCATTGCACTGATATTGCTTCAAAAAAGAACTCTTATGGCATTGATGAGCAATCCATTGAGGAGGCCATTAAGAATGTTTATCCTGGTTTAAGGCTTCGCGGGAGTATAATGGGAATCCCAATTTCTGATTTCATAAAAATGAGAAAAGTATCAATTGATAAAAGTAGCCTTGTAAATAGTATTACAGACGCCGTCAAAAACCTAATTGATTATGTAGAGGAGTTGGGAACAGTGAAAAAATCCAATGATAAAATCCCGGCAGGGTACCTGGATGCGGTTTTTAAAGATCATTTTGGGAAAAAAATTGGCGTAGCTATCGCTATTGATTCTGATAAAAATAAAAATTACGATAAAATAGTCAATAGTGCCAAAAGAAATTCATTTGTCGACAAATTAATAATTCTTACCACTAATATAACGAATGTTAAGAATAATGGAACCACATTTGTAACAATAGACAAGTTGAAATTAATTGATTTACTATATTTTAGTAAAAAGTATATTGACAAGGACATAAAACTTGAAGATCCACAAAAGGCGATATTGCTCGCAAAATCTATACAATTGTTTTAATTACTCTACTCTCGTTTTATCCGCTTAATTCTAATATCGACTAATGAATAAATAGATAAATACATTTTGTGTCGACATTCAGTAAAGATGAAAAGGAACCTAACCAACCTAGGTGAATTCACAAGCAATTTGCACAAATTGGGTTATTCGATTGTGGATTATAATGATTTTAAGGTGCCTTGCTTGTACGTTGAAAATGATCTCTTTGACGATATTTTGAATAATTCTTATAATAAAAAAACCTCAATAGATACAAATTTAAATATTTATGATGATGGATACCATATTTTTGTAGATATTAATCTAAGGTTTTTGAACATGGACTTGGAAGAGAATTTTCTATTATATGCCAACGAAACTTTGGATTTTTTTTATAATCTTTCCAATGCTGGGATGTTGGGATTGGCTCCTGCTAACATCTCAAAGCCCAATGTGTTTTTTATACAGTTGCCAAAAAAAGATCGTGCTGAAAAGGCTTTTGAGATGATACGAAAAAAGTTAAAGAAAACATAAACCAATACCGATAACTAACCGTTTAATGATTACTTATGCATCATATATGACAATTGGTCTTTTTACAAATGAACTTGTTTTAAATATCGGGATTGCTATTTATAATGCATTACCTTGAAAAAAAGAATTCGAAATCCAAAGAAAAATAAAACTAAATACCGTAATTTAATGATATTGTCCATTTTTATGGGTGTTCTCCTGATAGGTGGTTCTGTAACTGCTTTTTCAAATATGGGAAGAAGTAATGACAACAATAACGCAGGTGAAGAATCTCAAGTCCAACAGTTGATATCACAGCTAACAAATTCGACAATACCTGGTGCTGCCGCATTGGGGGTTGATGGGGCACCGATAACCATTGTTGAATTTGGAGATTATCAATGTCCTTATTGTGCAAAATTCAATAACGATACAAAAAGTGATTTATTGAGCAAATATGTAGAAACAGGTAAGGCAAAGTTTGTGTTTAAAGATTTAGTACTAAATGATTTACCGAAAGACAAATTGTCAACCCTTGCTGCTGAAGGCTCTTATTGTGCTGCCGAACAGAACAAATATTGGGACTTTCATGATGAGGTTTATGAAAATTCCAAAGGCGAAAATGCTGGATGGGTATCAAAAGAAGCCTTAGTTCAATTTGCCAAGAATGTTAAGGTAGGTGATATTGAGCAATTTTCATCGTGTTTGGATTCTCACAAGTATAATCAAGTTGTCCAGGAAAATGATCTTTTTGCAAAAGAATTGGGTTTGGTATCTACCCCTACATTTTTGATATTACAACAAAATTCATCTAAAATCGCTGCAATAGAAGGAGCCCAACCGTTATACATATTTGAAAATACAATAAATCAAGTTCTTAACCAAACGGTATAACTTGATTTTTTTTACATGTTTAATTTTTAAGACACTCAACCGTCTCTAGTTTTTAACGGCCGTTTTATTTATGATGTAAATTTGCTAATTTTATAACCAAAGTATAACAGTGAAATGTTAATTGGCCTAAAGAAAAGGGATACTATATTCTGTAACTTGATCTGTCCCCTCGGGTTGCCTTTTACAAAACTACTTTTAATTTGTTAGGTTAGTTAACCCCCTGTATATGTTGGAAAATACCAATGTGGACATAATGTTTAAAATAACCTGTTTTAATAAAACCTCAGACCTCTAGAATTTTATTTATCTTTTTTACCAATTCATCATTTTCAATCGGTTTTCTAAGAAATATATTTTTATCTGTTTTGCATTGGTCTTTCCTTCTGAATGTTTCATAATACATTTCGCTTGCGGTTAAAAAACAAACTTTGGTTTTATTGTCCATTTCGTTTATTTTTGTACATAGTTCAAAACCATCCATATTGGGCATTTTTATATCGAGTATGACCAAGTCATAAAAATTAGGCTTAAAGTTTGTCAGTGCCAGAAGAGAATCAGTAAAAGTATGCACCTCAAACCCAGCATCTTCTAAAACCAACCTACATAGCAAAATAATATCTGGCTCATCATCTACAATACAGATTCTTTTCTTTTCCACCATACCTACCCTACTCCTGTTGTTCAATTGGTTTTCTTCATAATAAATGATTCACACCAATATAGCAAATGTTGCACATCCTACTATTAATAATTCAACATAAACGTGGATTTGCAGAAAACGCGGCAAAAGTCGCAAGGCATTATTACTGTCACATACGGTTTTAAAATGGAAGGGATATATTGTGTAATGCTCCCAAGTAAAAAAAGAGCAAGAGAAACTCGTAGTCAATCTCGCCAATGAAGGTAAGAC
>JBKJYK010000089.1:0-3620 GCA_046715515.1 Candidatus Nitrosocosmicus sp. | reverse complement strand
GGGTGTATGCCCGTATGGTGGAACTGGGTGCAGAAACACCGGCAAGGAACCCCTATGTGGCAGAAATGTACAAACTAGCACTGGAAGGAAAACTCTACAGCAGATCCATTCCATAAATCTTTTTTTTTAATTTGTTCAAGTAAAGGATATTTAATTATTTTAATTCAATATTTTTTTCTAGCTAGAGGGAAACAAATTTAAGTTAAATTGATGAACAAACTCTGATTTATTTTGTAATAATTTTTTGCAACTGCATCTAATGTGCAAGTCACAGAAAATGGCTGTCCATGGGTTTTATGAAACACTATTGAGGAAACTGTAAAAGCAAATGAATCAGAGCTTTTAACCGTTATGGATTTGGCATGTCTTTCTTTGGTTAGTATATTTTAGTAAAAAGTTATGGGGATTGTACTTTTTATTAAATGAAATAATGGAAAAAGACGCGTATTGAAAAGCTTTTATAAAATAGGAAATATGATAAGGTATGTCATTTATAGATTTTTCAGAACTAATAAAATCGCACAAGGGAGTAAGTACATCAGATAGACAGGATTGCGGCAACATCATCGGAGAAAGGGATGACTCTATAATAGTAGGAAGGGATGTAATGAAAGAGCATATTTACGTTATACCAAAATCAGAGATCCAGGGATATGATGGTTCACGATTGATATTGAATCTATCGGAAACAGATCTAAAATCATTTGAAGAAAAAAGAGATAATGACAGGGAATCAAATACAGACACAAAAGAATCAACAGGCATTAAAGGTGCTATTTCTGATACAATAGACAAAGTTGTAGATACCACCATGGAGGTAAAAGACAAAGTTGTAGATACCACCAAAGGCGTTGCAGGAAAGACGAAAGATACCATTACTCCAGATTCATCTTCATCTTCTGGATCTGGTTAGAGTAAAGCAATATGAAGAAGGTTATGCGGGTACTGATACAGGAGGAGCGAAGATCCACTTACAGAGTATAGAGACAAAGAAGCAATGACTCCAGCAAAATTAAAAGAACAGGAGCCAACTGCTGTAAAAAGAGACTCAAATGATCAAAAAATAACCGAACCCGGTAGAACTGGTACAGATGACGAAAAAGCCAATGAGGAATACCGTAAGCGTGGAATGACCCAAGTGAACTCCAGTGGTTAAGACACCAGCAGCGGCGGCGGCGGTTCAGCAACTGTCACAACAGAACTGCTACCGTAGAGACCTCTTAATCAAACAGATTATACGAAATTTTTTTATCTTTTTTGTTTTTATGCTATTTGAAAATATGTTTGTGATAGATAATTAAAGTATATCTATATGCCTATAGTTATTATATGGCCCATTGGTACATCGTCAATTCAATCTGAAAATTAGGATTTACCAAATTTATGTAATGGTATAATCCCAGTTAGTTTTCCGGTTAGTCTTAGATAAACAATTCTATCAAATATTTCTTTTGTAAGATTTTGCAATCTTTCGCTTTCGTGAAAGCTAAAACCTGTTTTGTAATTATTGTCAATCCACTCACTAACCCTTTTATCCAATCCATCTGTGTTATCATCTTCAATTGATGAGATTACATTGCCTTCTAACACTTGTTTAACAAATTCGTTAACAACCCCATATTGAAATTCAATTAGTGAATTCATCAATATCTTGATTCAATAAGGTATATAACATTTCTGATAACCAGACATTACTTGTATATTTATTAAAGGCAAATTATATTCATCATGATGAAGCCGTTGTTAATTTGGATTACCGTTGATTTGGGGTTTGCCGATTAGGATTCAAGAGCCTTTTCCAATATTTTAGAAAACAATCAAAAAAGATAAATAAAATTTTTTGAACACGAAATCGATTTTATTGAATATCTAGCCCTAAATACTTTGTTGATAAAGTATCAATACCATGGTTAATAATAATGATAGCAATAGTGACGATAACAGAGGATTAGCATCAGCTGACGAAGAAACAAGAAAGAGAGTTGCCAAAAAAGGCGGAGAAGCTCCACATGATAAGAGGGGGTTACAAGCTGCTGACGAAGAAACAAGAAAGAGAGTTGCTAGTGAAGGTGGAAAAGCTTCTCACAAAAACGATTAAAACAAAGACAAATATAACATGTAAATTCACCAAAAAGTACTCTAATTTTTATTCTTTCTTTTAAATTAACATAAAATTTTGTGATTAGGGTCTATGACTAATTACACATAATTTCTAAAAAAGTTATTCTATATGTTAAGATTGTTATTGATTAATAAGACAAAAATACATTTTATGTTTATCAATATAAATTCGAATTTTCTTTTTTACCTATTTAGCGTTAACAAGCCATAATTCATCATAAAAAAATTATAGATTATTAAATACTTTGTTAGTTTATTATTGTTATGAGTGAAAGTTCACCATTAAACAACAATGAATATAATATTTTGAAAGCATTAGGAATAGAGTCTGAATTTTTACATGATGCTATAGAGACATACAAAAGAGATGCTCAAAATGACAATAGAAATGATTTAGTACAATTATGGGATAAAATTAAAAGTGACAAGCAAAACCATGTATCTATGTTAAAAGACGCACTAAAACAAATGTATAAACAAGCATAAGGCAAGTTTAGTTCCAATTTTAACTATTTTATTATAGAAGATCAATAGTTGATTAACCAAAACCTATTTGCTATCTTAACCTGATATTTTAGACCATAGTCCGGTAATTCTTAAAAAGATGCTAGTAGAGCTTTACCAAATTTCTTGCCATCAAATATATATATATATATATATATTTTTTGAAAAATATCGGCTTTTGAACTTTCGTATGAATTATTAAAATTACAAATTCTTACATAATTCAAAGATATTGATTTGATGCAAGAAATGATAATTAGAATTGAGAATCTATACACTCAATAGTTCTTTTGATATTCGCATATACTGATAGAAAAAACATCAAACCAAAAATATCATTAAAAAGCATTTTCCAATAGAGCAATGCTTTAGATTATGTTTTATCTCTTGGTATTAGGTTTTATCTCTTGGTATTAGCTTGACGTTAAAACCTGTCTGATTCTATCTTTGATGAACAATACCGCATTTAAAAATGTATAATATATACATAAAATATTATACTGGAATAAGTTATATATTGATAAACATACACAATCAAAGAAATCTATGCTCCGGTGGTGTAGAGGCTTTCATAATGTCATTAGCATATGATCCGCTAATAATCAAAAAAGCCGCACAATCCGGCTAAGCATTTCGCCCTCTCAAGGCGACGATCCCGGGTTCGAATCCCGGCCGGAGCATCCCTTCTTCTTTAGGTTTTTACAGCAAATGTTCTGAAAGGGTTAAGAAACTATCAAAAATAAACAAATTCGTGAAAATAATGCAGAAATAAACCATATGCCTAAAAACAAGAATACAGAGCGTTCTAAAGATGACAATCATATCTTACCAAATTCAGTAAGATCTAAAAAACATCGATGGCAACCAGAGGGCATCTTATGGGATGAGTTAAGGAGTACCTGATGAAGGAAAACCAGAGCGCAGGAAGCATTAAGGACAAGATTTGCTATGCCAAAAGATTTCATTATGTACTTGAGTCAATGGATGCTAGGGAC
>JBKJYK010000088.1:0-6771 GCA_046715515.1 Candidatus Nitrosocosmicus sp. | reverse complement strand
AATCCCGGTATCTATAACCAGAAATGGGAAATCACGCATATCTGCTCTAAAACTGTTAAATCCATGGGATCTGCTATAAATGCCAAGACCACCATATGTGCAGATACTGCAATCAACCCCAGATGTGTTGTTGTGTATCACTTTTTCAACTTCAATAGACTTATCGCAAATGAATTTTTTATTTAGCTTATTATAAAAACTATAGTAAAACGCCCCAGTTAACGCAACGCAAAACGCAGATGATGACCCAAGTCCCCCACCTATAGGTATCTCAGAGTGTATGGAGATATTCATATTTTGATTGCCATTAACAATGCTGCCATTAGTACCACCTATCAAGTAATTGATCATTTTATGTAGGTTTTCAACTATATCGACAAACAGTTGTACATTATTGGTCATGGTGATTTTTGAATCAGATATCTCGGCACTGAATCCCAAATTAGATGATACCCTTATCTTTGTACTATTTCCGTCAGAATTCTCATATTCAAGTTTTATTCCAAGTCTTTTATCAATAGCAAAAATAAGTGACGAATAACCATAGACTACAAAATGCTCTCCAAAAAGTATTGCTTTACCCGGAGAAGTTGAAGTTACATTGTTTAATACGACCATGTTTAAAAGACATCATAGCAACAACAGGGAGGAGTATCCTACAACAGAAGACTTGTTACCATCAACATCTCCACTAGTCAGGTATTTTAAAAGGCTAGCATCAGTGTTGTTTATTCTTTTTGAAAAATTTATCGCTGATGCTATACATCCAAATCCACATAATGTCATTGAATTTTCTTCCATAGTTTTATAAAAAGAATCAACATTCATAGACAGTATATCAAAAAGCAGTTTGTTATCTTTCTTATAACATTCATCATAACATAGATAATGTGAGAAATTTGAGGTGACTATTAAAATAACATTTTCATCTTTGGGAACAACTGAGCTTAAAATATCAGCTAATCTGATAGAAGCATCTTTATCCTGAGTTCTTTGCAAAATTGGCATAAACTCAAATCCATCTCTCTTTACATATTGTAAAAAAGGCAATTGGGTCTCAATGGCATGGTCAATGGACAGGGAAAAGGGATCTATATTGATAAAACCATCAAAACCATTATTTTTCAATTTTAAACCCAGTTCTTCATCAATGGGTATTTTACCCAAAGGGGTACTCCAATAGCCTTTGTCCATGATAGATATCCCAGGGCTAGTCCCGTTATGGTCAGGTGACAAAATTATAAATTTGTTACATTCCATCAGGCCAATCAGGTAGTATACCATTGAGGATACATAACCGGAATAACAATAAGATCCATGAGGAACTATAAAGGTTAGAATTTTTTTAGTTTTGACAAATTCTTTGGCTATAAGCAATACTTTTCTGTCTTTGGAAGAAGCATCGATCTGATGGAACAGCTTTTCTATCGTAAAAACTATTTCTTGAGAACATGAGGGGTAAAAAATACCATTGAAGTTGTGTTGTCTGGTTACAACATCTTCCCTCAAATAACTTCTTCCACTAGTTTTGCTTCAAAGTCATCGATTGTAAGTGGCATTTCAGAATCTGATTTTATTTTACCTTGTTTCTTTAAAACCTCTTTTGTCAAAAGCCAATACACAGTAGCTAAAGCTTTTCTGCCCCTGTTGTTGGTTGGTATCACAATATCAACTTTGGACGTAATATTATCACTGTTAGCTAATGCAATAACCGGAACGCCAGCACGGGTGGATTCCAACACGGCCTGCTCATCTGCTTGTGGGTCTGTAACTATGACAATTTCAGGTTCCAGATATTTTGGTAATGACGGATTGGTAAAGGTTCCAGGCATAAAACGTCCAAATATTCCTCGCGCTCCAGTTAGTTCGCAAAATTTTTCAACCGGAGTTTTACCATATTCCCTAGAAGAAGTCACGGCAACATTGGAGATGCTTACCCTTCCAATAAATTTTGCAGCTACATCAATTCTTGCAAGCGTTTTACTGATGTCGAGAATGTATAACCCTTCAGGGTTAGCTCGGGTAATAAATGAGGCCATAAATTTTGTCTTTATAGGCGTTCCAACCCTAATTCCGGTGGATAATATCATTTTTTCCAAGTTATTAGGGTCTTCTAACGAATCTGTATCTTCATCCTCAATAGTGTCAGGGGTTGTGGTTGTGGTGGATGCACTCACAGATTGTGAAGGAATAACGTTTGAATCAGATGAAGTGGAAATGGAGTCACCTTCAGTTCCGGCTTCTGCTGAATTGTCAAAACTCTCTTCAAAATCATCCTTATCACTATAATTATTATTTGATGAATCGGAATCTGAAACTCTTTCAAACATTTTATATACTATTGCTCCATTTAGCCATTCCTTCTATTAAACCATACTCTGAAATTCGGATTAATTCATTTAATTTAGAGATTCGCTCTCCTCCCACTACACCGGATTTTAACATAACTGAACCTGTGGCTATAGCAATATGAGAAATATGGTTATCTGTAGATTCACCTGAACGGTGAGAGGTCACTATTTTAATATTATTGTCATCGCATTCTTTGGCAAACAGTAAAGCGTCATAAAGAGACCCGGCTTGATTTACTTTTAATATTGCTCCAGAGCAAGAATTCTTCTTGGCAGCTGTTGCGACCCTGTTTTTATTGGTGACCAATAAGTCATCCCCCGTTACAAGGCATTGCGGATTATTATTGGTTAGTATGGACATGCCTTCAAAATCCTCCTCATGGACAGGATCTTCAACATATATTAAATCATAATTTTTTATTAAATTATCTACATAGTCCAGTTGGTCTTGGGCATTACGAGTTTTTCCACATCTTTTATACTCATACACCTTCCTATCCGGACTCCATAGTGATGAGCTTGCAAAATCTATCCCCAAACGCACATCTTTTTTGGCATCATAACCACAATTTGCAATGGTTTGTTCTAAAATCTCAATAGCACCATCATTATCGATGTTTGGAGCCCATGCACCCTCATCACCTTTCCCTCCTGTAAACCGTGGATCTATTTTCTCAAGGTTTTTTTTTAGTTGTTTATGAATGTTAGAATTCATTTCCAAAGCTTCAAATATGGATTTAGCGCCTACAGGGCAAACTAAATACTCCTGTAAATCAGGAGTTCCCTGGCCGGCATGTGCACCTCCACCCAATATATTTCCCAACGGAAATGGAAAAATGATTTTATTTATTTTAGGATTCAAAACCTTATAAAATGGAAGGTTAAGAGATTTTGAAGCAGAATCAATACAAGATATTGTAAGCGCATATGCCATCGAGCCACCAATTTTTGAATAATTGACAGATTCATCTTTGCCCTTCAAGGTCTCATGGATCGTTTTCAAGTCATCAGATTCCAACCCAATGAATTTTTTTTTGGATCCCCTAAAGGCCTCAATGGTTTTTTGTGGATCATTATCAACAAAACTTTGTGCTTCATACACTCCAACGCTGGCACCTGATGGTGCACATGTTCTCCCAAGAAACTGATTGTCAGAAACCACATCCACTTCAATCGCCTTATCGCCTCTGCTGTTGAACACTAACCGTTCGTTTATTGACGTTATCTTGGGCATTGCTAGCCATCCATTTCAGATTGAATCTCCGTCCTGCGTTTTCTTAGGGCCTCATAATATGGAATCACCTGATAAATTGTTTCTACGCTGGAGATAAACATTCGCCTACAACAATATCTTGTTATTTTTAAAGAATCCATTACATTGTTTGGCTCTTCTCCCAATTTGACTCGAGAAATATATTCATTATAAATATGAGCAATCAATTTACCACAAGTAAAACATCTTACAGGAACAAGCACAGTTAAAAAAAATAATTGCCTACATAAAAACTATTCAAATACTAATGCCATGCAGTATTGGGAATATTCAAATTAAACCTAAAATAAAAATAAACTGAAGCGGGAGTCGCCCAGCTTGGCCAAAGGCGTAAGGTTGAGGGCCTTATCCCTTAGGGGTTCGTGGGTTCAAATCCCATCTCCCGCATTCTCAAGATTAAAGCCACATCCTTTGAATAGAAGAAATAAAATTATCGTTTAACTGTTTACTATAAATGAACATTATACCTGCATTCCCTGCACCAAATTTCAAAGAAATAGAAGTATGGAGTGATGGCTCAAACTATTCGATTGAAGATTTTAAAGGTAAGGTGATTTTACTTGATTTTTGGACCTATACCTGCATTTATTGTTTGAGGACCCTTCCAACTATGAACAAAATAAAGGAAAAATACGAAGAAAAAGGATTGGTGATAATACCCATACATTCCTCAGAGTACGAATTTGCAAAGCATACCAACAACATTAAAAAAGCCTTATCAGCTTTAAATTTAAATGGATACCTAACCGGGTTTGACACCAAAAACAAAACCTGGGAAGAATATGGGAATTCATACTGGCCAAAACACGTTTTAATAGATAGGGAAGGATTCGTAAGGTATGAACATCCAGGATATGGTACCCTAAATGAATTTGAAGAGCCCTTATCAGATTTACTAGAAATTCCGTTTAACAGTGATGAGGGACATCGACAAAAAAAAATTGAAGAGTCAGATGGCAACGAAATAACCAAAGTTTATGGCATGCATTTTATGGACATGGCACCTGAAATTTGTTTAGGTTTCTCCAGAGTCAGAAGGTTCGGAAACAATCAAAAACTAAAGATAAACGAATATAACATATTAACAGAACCAAATGTCATTATAGATAACAATGTTTATTTGAGGGGAAAATGGAGATGGGACAAAGAAAGGGTAAAAGCGTCTCTGGATTACAAAGAAAAAGACCCGGCAATAATTTTCAAATACAACAAGGCTTCAAATGTGAACATCATAGTAGGGCCTGAAGACACCGAACCAGCAATGGCAGAAATTAAGATTGATGGCAAATACCTAAGGGAAGAACAATTTGGCACCCACATTAAAACAAAAGACGGGATAAGCCACATTGAAACAACATGGCCTTTTATGTACAATATAATAAAAACAAAAGATATAGAGACGCATAAAATAGAAATAATTCCAAGGTCAGATAATTTTTGTTTTTATACATTTGTGTTTGGATAGGTTTGGATAGCAAACAATTTGCATTATGTTCGAAAATAACGGAAGGAAAAGAAAATAACATTGTTTGTCTACAACTAAACACCATATGATTAAGTCAGACGAATACGCCAACAATTCATCCGTCAAAGAAGGAGAAAGGCCTCCTAACTTTAACTTTTTTGATACCAAAGGGAATAAGCATGAGCTTGATGATATAGTGGGCAAGAAAAATATAGTTATCTATTTTTATCCCAAAGATTTTACCCCAGGCTGTACGCTTGAAGCAGAAGAATTTACTAAAAACTATCTAAAGTTTAAAGAAAACGATATAGAGGTTATTGGCATAAGTCCCGATTCTGAAGAATCACATTTAAAGTTCAGGGAAAAAATGAGTATCCCTTACATGTTGTCATCAGATCAAAATAACTCAATATCCAAAAGATATGGGACATACGGTCTGAAAAAATTTATGGGTAAGGAGTATTATGGAGTAAATAGGTCCACCTTTTTGTCGGACCGAACAGGAAAAATAGTCAAAATATACAACAAAGTCAAACCGGAAGGGCATAGCAAGGAAATTTTGGGATATTTTATAGAAAAAGATAAAAATAAATCCATTTAGGTTGCAATGCCATAAATAGAATAAAGCGCAGTATCCAAGTTTTCCTCTTTCATGCCAAAGTAATTAAAATAATCTCGTTTTAATTTAACTTTTTGATCAAAATCTCCAATTGGTTGGATATCCTTTTCATCCTTTAAAGAATCACGATATTCCAAAACAAGATCGGACGTTTCCATTAGCAAGAAGTTAGACTCCCTAGTCCATTCATTTAGATTATCCGGGTTTATGTATTCTGAGATAATTTTTGAGAAACCGTTAAAGAACAAATGGATCAATATTCGTATTTTTTGGAATTTAATTTTAAAGAAATTATTATCATTGATATTAGGAACATAATTGCAAATTATGTATAGGTATTCATCAAGGTTCTTGGTTATGTTTATAGCTTTCCCTAACTCAGGAACATTATTTCTCAACGGTCTCACATCTTTGAAGCTAACCAATTTTTTGTTATCAAAATCCCTTAGTATAAAAATTTTTGAAGATATCCCATCACTCTCCAATAGTTTTGAGCATGGTTTTGATGATAAAACCACATTTGAAATAATATTATTTATTAGGCTATTGGTCATTTCAAAAAAAATTCTTTGTATGCAGATTATAAACCTTTATTAGGGCAATAAAATTGAAAATGAAAAAACCATTATATTTAATTAATTTATTATTATCATAATTTGGAATCTGATATGAAATCTGTTTGTGATTGTCAATGCCATATGAAATATGGAGACAAATCTATTTGTCAAAAATGTATAGAGAGACACAAAGCTTCCCCCTATTACAATATCATGAAGAAATACAAATAATAATAAAAAATTATATTGCCTTCAAGATCAAGTCATAAAAACATAATAATTTCAGTTATTTAGCAATAGTGTGCAGACCATAAAATATTTACAAATTATTTTAGATATATTTCAATTCTCTTATAGATATACCATATTATAATTTTGTTATAAGAATAAGAAGACATGTGAAATAGATATTCCATAATACTAGAACAAAATATTTAACTGACCCGATTTAAAACACAGAGTATCATGGTAGTTGACAATAAGGCAACAATATCATACATTAGTGT
>JBKJYK010000087.1:0-17619 GCA_046715515.1 Candidatus Nitrosocosmicus sp. | reverse complement strand
TAAAGTATAATCTTCATTAAGAAAGTAAAGTGAAAACCCACATAAACATTTAATTAATAAAGGAGGGTTTTTATTATGTAATGTCTTCCGGTTCAAAAGATAATAGCAAGCCCAATATGAAAACAATTGACGTAAGGGGACTGTATTGCCCTGAGCCAGTATTTAGAACAAAAATCGAAATAGAAAAAATGATAAAAGGTGAAACTCTCCGTATAGTATCCGATGATCCAGATTCAGAAGAAGATATTTCAAGGTGGGTTAATCGTAATGGGCATGAATTGGTCTCATTAAATAAAAATAATGCAGATTTAGAATTTACGATTAAAAAGGCAAAATGAAGAAAATGACATCGACAACTTTTGTAGAGGCCAATAAAAAAAGTATACTCGATAGAATTGGAAATACACCCTTAATAGAACTAAAAAGTTTTTCCTCTGATAGAATAAAAATATTTGCAAAATTAGAATGGTATAATCCCTTTGGTTCTGTAAAAGATAGGGCATCCTATTGGATGGTTAAAAACGCAGAGGATAGAAAGTTATTGAAAAAAGATAAAAGTATAATTATTGAGCCAACTTCAGGTAATACGGGAATTGCGTTAACTGGAATAGCTTCCCACCTGGGCTATAAAGTAGAAATTGTTATTCCAGAAAAGGTAAGTGAAGAAACAAAAAACATTTTAAGGAAATTAGGAGCAACATTGCATGAAACTAGTGACGATTTGTGCCCCAGAGTTGGAGCAGGGACGGATCAAAGCATTGCACTGGCTTATGCAATTTCAAAACCCCGCCCAGATATTTATTATATGCCTAATCAATATGAGAACGATTCAAATTTTCTTTCTCATTATCAAAGTACAGGTCCGGAGATTTGGAACCAAACCCAGGGCAAAGTAACCCATTTCTTTACAGGATGCGGAACTGGTGGCACAATAACTGGCATTGGGACCTATCTAAAAGAAAAGGATAACAACGTGAAGGTAATAGCTATTCAAGCTCAACAAAACCATTTATTGCAGGGACTAAGGAATTTTGAAGAATCGTCTAAACCCGAACTCTTTTTGCGGAGAGAAAGAGTAGTAGATGACTGGTATACTGCAACAAATGAAAAATCATTTAAAATGGTAAAAATGATCCAGGAAAGGGAGAACATTTTGGTTGGGCCCTCTACCGGCGCTGTAATGGCATCAATGATGGATTACGTAAAAAACATAGATGAAGGAATATTTGTGGGAATTTTTGCTGACGATGGCAGGAAATTTAAGAGCCTTTATCTTCAGCAAAACTTGTTTACAGAGCAAGAGTACACTAGAAACTTAAAGAACTCCATTTTATTGCCCCCCCTGGCCTACTAATGCCTCTACATTTAAAATGTAATAGATGGAGTATCAGATTCTTTTCTCTGCCAGCCATTTTTCAATATCTAATGCAGCCATACAACCAAAACCTGCAGCAGTGATAGCCTGCCTATACCGGTGATCGTGAACATCACCAGAAGCAAAAACGCCATCAATATTTGTTTGTGTATAGTTGTTAACAATGACATACCCTTTGTCATCCATTTCTATTTGACCTTTAAATATAGACGTATTTGGTTCGTGACCTATGGCCACAAACAAGCCACCAACATTTAGTTTTTTTTCCTCGCCATTTTTAATGTTTTTAATAATAATTGACGATATCTTGTTATCACCTTTGATATCAACTACACTAGAGTTCCAGACAAACTCTATCTTGGGGTTTTCAAAGGCTCTTTCTTGTAAAATTTTGCTTGCTCTTAAATGCTCTCTTCTATGTATTATTTTAACTGATTTTCCAAATTTTGTCAAGAAACTGGCTTCTTCCAAAGCAGTATCACCCCCACCCACAACTACAATGTGTTGATCTTTGAAAAAGGGCCCATCACATGTGGCACAATAAGAAATACCCCTCCCCGCAAATGCTTGTTCGGGCTCTATGCCAAGCTTCCTTGGTGTCGCACCAGTACTAATCAACACGCTTTCCGCCGTATATTTTGACGATTCGGTATAAATTTCAAAAGGCCTTTGATTAAAATTAACTTTTTTAACTTCATCAGTTATCATCGCTGTCCCAAATCGTTCAGATTGTTGTTTCATGTTTATCATTAATTCTGGGCCAAATATGCCATTTGGAAACCCAGGATAATTTTCTACTTCACTTGTGGTCATTAATTGCCCACCAGGCAGGCTACCCGTAACTATAAGCGTTTTTAATTTAGCCCTAGAAGTATAAATAGAAGCCGTGTAACCCGCGGGTCCCGACCCGATTATAATAACATCAAAATGATTACCTGATTTTATATCAGAGGAGAAACTATGCCCCGTTTCTCCTGATCCATCAGCCTGATACAACATTCTTTATTTTATTACTTGTTTTCATTTATTAATGTGTTATGAGCTGTTTTAAACATAATATAACATAGTTGGTAATAATCGTTATCGA
The DNA here is from genome assembly GCA_046715515.1 of Candidatus Nitrosocosmicus sp. Lineage (GTDB taxonomy): Archaea > Thermoproteota > Nitrososphaeria > Nitrososphaerales > Nitrososphaeraceae > Nitrosocosmicus. The sequence continues at coordinate 15,157 of JBKJYK010000087.1, read as the reverse complement.
ATACAAATTTTATTATATACAGTATTTGTAAAAAAAAGAAGAAACTAGATGAGATTAATTATATGTGGAATGGGAGTTGTGGGTCAAAGCTTTATTAAATTATTAATTGATAGTTTCAATTCCTTATATAGAAACTATGGAATAAAACCAAGGATTGTGGCTTGTGCAGACAGTAATGGTGTTGCTTACTCTCAAACTGGTCTTGACCTTGAAAAATTGTTGATGGTTAAAAAAAAATTTGGAACTGTTGCTAAATATTCATCCGATAAATTAAAATTTGAAAACTATATTGAGAACATTGACGCAGAGGTATTTTTGGAACTAACACCCACAAATCTAACTTCCGGAGAGCCAGGGCTATCCCATATAATTTCTGCATTGAGAACACACAAAAACGTAATAACCGTAAATAAAGGCCCCCTTGCTTTATCTTTTCCGTCTCTAATCGAGTTATCAGACTATAACAACGTAATGCTAAGATTTAGTGGGACGGTGGGTGGGGGAACCCCGGTATTGGAATTTGCCAAACATTGTTTAAAAGGTGACAAAATAACTTCATTTAGTGGAATTTTAAACGGTACTACCAATTACATTTTAACTAAAATGACAGAGGGTTTTACTTTTGATCAGGCATTCAATGATGCAAAGATAAAGGGTTTTGCGGAAGCAGAATCATCATTGGACATAAACGGTGATGATGCAGCAGCTAAACTAGTGATAATGGCAAATTGGATAATGGGGTACAAGGTGTCTATGAAAGACGTTGACAAGAAAGGAATAGCAGACGTTAAACTCAAAGATATTAGTGATGCAATCAAAAATGGAAATAATATAAAACTTATTGCGAAGTGTGATGATAATAATCTTTCTGTGCAGCCATCTGTAATATCAACAGATGATCCAATTTGTGTTAATGGAACCTTAAACGCAGTTACTTTTAAATCTGAACATTCAGGAAATCAAACAATTATTGGGCGAGGAGCTGGTGGAATGGAAACAGCAAGTTCTGTTTTAAGGGATTTAATAGAAATAAAGGAAAACTTTTTAAATTCATATCATTAAAATGGAAATTAAAATACAAAAACCATCATGTCTTATTATCCTTCACTCTGTTAGGTTAACAATGATTGTAAAAAAAAGAATTATTAAGATGATTTGGTTTAAATTGAGTGATGTATCGTGGAGAACGTGAGTTTCAAGATAAAAGTACAACATATTCAACTGTATTAAAATGCTATATTAATAGATTTTTGAAATATTCGGAAGAACTTTCAACCTGTTCGGATCCTGTTTGTAGAGATAAAAAAGCAAAAATAATAAAAGAACATTTTAACACCTTAAGTCAGCTATACTAAAAAACCTGCCGCTCTTATAGTTGGTTTTGTATTTAAAGTAGATAAAATGTTCAGATCCATACTCATAAAAATAGAAAATGCGATTGGACCATCTAGCCATAAATGTTTTAACTCAGCTCCAATTTTGGCTTTAATTGTGTAATGACTAGATATACAGGTCAATTAATAGAAAATCGGATTTTCATCCATGACATTTTTGAATCCAGAAATTTATTTGGTGAAGGATATTATGGTAAACCATTGGGGATTGCAAAACCAAAAGGTATTGATTTTGATTCGCAACTTGTGCTTGATCTAATTGAGGGATATTACCTATTTTTGAATGCCAAATTGGATATCATCAAAAATAATGGAAAACAGATTACTTTAAACGAAATAACGCATATTTGTAAGCGACAATACACCGATTTTGAGGTCAAATATATTGTTTTTGAAAATCTTAGAGATAAAGGCTATGTAGTATCTCCGGGAATAAAATTTGGGTGCGATTTTGCGGTATACATCCATGGCCCAGGAATCGACCATGCACCATACCTGGTAAAGGTGTTAAAACCATCTCAAAAAATAACTGGTGTTGACATAGTTTTAGCAGGCAGGCTTGCTACTACGGTAAAAAAACAATTTATTTTAGCTATTGTAGAACCAGAAAATAAAAGTATTAGATTTATTGGATTTGATTGGTGGAGGGCATAATTAAACCTCCATGATATAATAACACACTTTTAAAAAAATGGCATTGATAAAAATACTATTGTTTGGTGAAGGTAAAAGCAAGTTTATATATACAGGTATTTTTGTTTTTTACACCTGTAGAGAAATTCATTTTATTAGATATTATTAATTATTCTCCATAACGTTAGATAAATTGTCTTTGAGCAGTGATAATTCTATTACTTATTCACCTAATTTGCTTTATAACATACAGTAATCTACATTATTTAAAACCAATCACGAAAAAGCATTGCTTTATCGATTGTTTTAGATGAAAATTACTTTATTTAACCCTATCAAAAGTTATGATAAGTAATAATGATTCAAATTAACTATTAAACAATTGACTTTTGTGTCTTTTATTTTTCTACAAATATTCAAAATCATCTTTCTCACTCCAATAATTAAATCGCTGATGCAGCCAAGGGAAAAAATTGTTTCTGTCATTTTCGAATTCCTCTTTAAGTATTTTTACTATTTTCTTTGAGACTTCACCGGGTTTTCCGTATATTTGTTTTTTATTATTGAAATCAAATCCATAATTTTCCCTTTTTTCATAAATCATTGACACAATTTCTCGTAACCAGGACCTGCTTATTGGCGGGATTAACAAATTTCCTTTAGCATCAAATATAGTTTCAGGTCTATCGGTGTTCAATCGAATTGTAAAAGAGCAAACTTTCGGAAAGTATAACAATTCTTCTTGCATAGACCCCGAATCAGTGATTTCTGCCCAACATTTACCACTATCCAAAAACTCTACAACATGCCCATACTCTTTCCATAAATTTGTAATTATGAATTTTTCACTGTATTGTTCCTCCAAGTTTTTTAGTTTCGAATAAAGATCGTATCTGTTTAAAGCAGAAATGGTTGCATTTAATAACACCAAAACAACTTTAAACTGTGTTTTTGTTATCAGGTCAATCAATCCCCCAATAATTGAATTAAATCTATGGTATGTCAAATTCTCTCTTCTATGTATATCCATTCGAATCCAGTTACCGGATTCTAATTTAGGGTATATATCAAATATGCTGCCTTTTGGTTTATTATTTCGCTTTAAATCTATTGCGTCTACTACAGAATTACCTACAACATAAATATCATTTTCAGGATATCCCTCCCTAATTAAATTATCCCTATTGAGGGTTGATGGAACAAAAAAGAACTTTGTACCAGCAGAGCAAACCCATGTATCGATTTGCTCAGGAAATGGTTCCTCTCTAGTTAATATCCAATCACCATTTAACTGGTCTAAAAAAAACTTTTCTAAAAATTGTTTTGTCGGTGTTTGATTGATTCCAATGGTCTTTAGTATTCTTGGGCTCATGGAACGTAAACCAGCCTCATTCTGTCCTACCTTTTGACCCAAACCAAAAACCCAAGATAATGTTGCCATTCCAGCTACTAATGTATCACCGTGCACTATTGGTAAAATATGTTGATTTGGATAACTATTCTTTAAATATCGACCGAAATTGCCAAATTTAAAAATTAAATCACTGGATTTTTCCATCAAGTCCCCTCTTATATTCAGATCACAAACGATCGAATCACTTAAACCGAATTCCTTAATGCCATAACTCAAAAGATCATCATAGTGTTGGCCGGCAGAAACTACAAAAACAGGTAGGTTTTCCCTTTTGGCCTCCAATAACAACGGAGCCTGTTTATAGAAGTCAGGTTTGGTTCCAATAACTATGGCCAAAATTTTTTTAGAATCCTTATTTTGTGAAAAGACAGTATCAAGGTTGGTTGAATTAATTGTGATTGGTAAAAATAGATTTTCTTTATTAAAGTTTAATGCATTATTACCATTTTTTATTTTTTGTGAATTAATATCCGTTTTCAATAGAGGTAACTTACCCTTAAATTGTGATCAATTAGAATCAAATGCAGCATTTCGTTTTTGTGTGCTCTTTCTATATGTAGTTACACCAATCAAAAATAATAATACGCCAAATCCAATAAAAATCAAAGGTGTGTTAGAAATCCACAATGGCAATTCAATATGTTTTATCTGTGGTATTAGAAATGAAACATAAATCATTCCAACTATCAGTATAACACCAGAGGAAACAACTAATAGTGATGATAATTTCGAACGGTCTCTTGATATGGCATTTGTAAAAAAAGATAGGGCCACAGCGGGACCTATAGAAAGAAAAATTATTTGGATAAATGAACTTGAGGGTTCTATGATTCTTTGAGGACCTTCAGAATTAGGTCCAATCAAAAAGGTATAGAAAGAAATGGACAGAAAAACAAATAAAACAACTAAGCCTACAACGGATAAAGATAACCACTCACCAGTTTTTAACATCTTTTATTTTTAGTAAAAAGAATGATTATTTTAATTTTATCAAATTATACCAATTAGGCGAGCTAATTCTTTTCTAGATGCAGCACCCAGAACCTCAGCTGTATATTCAGGATTTGGCAAATTAACAAAAATACCAAATCCCCTTTCAAGGCCAGACAATGAAGTTATAAGCGGGTAAATTTCTATATGCCAATGAAGGTGCCTGCTATTCTTCTTTTCAGGAGATATATGAAATGCAATACTAAAATCAGTTTTTCCTAAAACAGTATCCATTCCACGCATTGTTGAACAAATAACCAAAGATAATTCCGCAATATCTTTTTGGCTAGTCCTAGAAAAAAAAGCAGAGTGTTTTCTTGGACATATCCAAAATTCATAATTGTAGGTAGGGGCCCAAGGGACTAGTGTAATAAAGTTGTCAGTAGTAAAAAGCTGTCTGGGGCCATTAGTCTCCGATTCAATCATATTGCAAGCAGGACAGACACCTGTCTCATTTATCAATTGATGAAATGTTTTAGCTTCTTTTTCAATAATTGGCGGTATAGAGGAAAACGTGGTAATACGAAAATTAGGGTGGTTAATTGTACTACCGCCTTTATCCCCACGACTACCATAAATAGCTACATATGTAACACCTCTCTGACTATAAAGCCATCTGACCCTATCCTGTAACACCAACAATAAATTAGTCCATTGGTCCACAGTTAAATCAGTTAAAGATTCTTCATGTTGGGGAGTGGGTATTACAATTAAATCATACCCATAAGCTGGCTCCCTATAAAAGGGCTTATCAGAATATTCATGATTTGGGGTTGTTGTAACTAATGGATTTTTACATTCTAATACCCTTATAGCCCAGTTTTCATGCTCATCTTCTTGAGAATCATACATTCTTTGAAGCATACCATCTTTGACAACAAAAGATAAAACTAATTGGTCAGAAAGATGTTTGTTTCCTGGACAATAGGGGCATTCATTTTTGTCTTTTAAGCTATATGGAAGAACGCTTTGATTGATGATATTCTGAAGGTCCTCATTAGTATTTGCATTATTAGGGATTAAAACAAATTTATCTTCAACATAATAATCTTTCCTGATTTCCGACAATTCTTTCTATCTAAAAAGTTCACTAAAATCTTTTAAATAAATATTTTGCATAAAGTTTTAGCAATATGTATAACTCACATTAAAAAAAAATTATAAAAAAAAGTAAAAACAATAAAAGTATAAAGAGTTTGTCCAGGATTATTAATAATTTATTATTTGTATGAATTACATTTTAAACTTTAATTCAATAATCAATAATTAAATTAAGCAAAAATTAACATTGTTTATGCCCCAACCATCAAAAGGTGAGGAAAAATGGGATTCTGTAAAAAAATACAAAATAACAAAAATGCTAAATGACTTGTCAAACATATCAGGACATGGAACAGAATTAGTAACTGTGTATATTCCTCCAAGAAGGCCAATCTATGATGTAATTGCACAATTAAGAAATGAGTCAGGTACTGCATCCAACATCAAATCAGATCTCACCAAGACCCATGTTCAAGATGCCTTAAGTAAAACCATGGAACAATTAAAACTTTATAAGGAAACTCCCGAAAATGGATTAGTCATATTTTGTGGAGCTATTTCGACAGGCAAAGGCATTGGAACAGAAAAAATTGAAATATATACAATCATACCCCCAAAACCAGTTCAAATAAGCTTGTACAGATGTGACGATCATTTTTGGATGGATCATATTAAAGAGATGTTAAAAGACGATAAAGTCATTGGAATAATTTCCATAGATACCCAAGAAACAGGTTTGGGGATTTTAACAGGGGAGAGATGGCAAACTGTCGAAACATTAACTTCAGGAGTAGCAGGCAAACACAGACAAGGAGGGCAATCTGCAAGAAGGTTTGAAAGGTTAAGAGATAATGAGCTCAATGAATATTACCACCGAGTAGCCGATTATGCTCAAAAAATATTTATAGATGAATACATAGTCAAAGGGCTTGTAATTGGAGGGCCTGGGCCAACAAAGGACACATTTATTCGAGAAGAATATTTAGACTATAGGTTACAAAATAACATCATTTCCATACTGGACACATCATATACTGGCGATGAGGGCATAAGGGAGATAATTGACAAAGTAAATGAACAAGGCATAATGTCTGAATTTCGATCGATGGAAGAAAAGAAATTAGTTAAAAAATTCATGAGCGAGGTCTACTCCGGAAAGGGGTTAGGAATCTATGGCTTTAATGATATTGTAGACAAATTAAAGTCAGGTATTACCGATCTCATAATTGTGACTGATGATATAAATTTAATCAGATTGGAATTAATCTGCAATAAGTGCAATAATACTATAGAAAAAATAGTAGATCATGAACATTTGGTCGAAACCAAACAAAACCTAAACTCAAACTCATGCCCAGTTTGTTCTAGCATGGATTATCGAATAACAGAAAAAGATATCATTGACTATTTAGAGGAATTATCTGCATTGAGTGGAACCAGACTTGAGATAATCTCATCTAAAACAGAAGAAGGTGCGGCTATCCAAAGTTTAGGAAAAATAGGGGCACTATTAAGGTTTAAACTAAGTCACTAGTTCAAATTATTTATCAATATCTGGATTAAGATATTTCAAAGACTGCTCTATTACTTTATAACCAAGTATTTTACCAATTTTTCCCTTTTTTGAATAGGATTCAGTAAATCTCGAGGTTCCATCAGTTTTAATGTTTTTACCGGAAATAAGTAGTGGTATTGGATCGTCAGTATGAGATTTTTTAATGCAAGGGGTAGAGTGATCACCTGAAATAATAAAATTTACATCCATATCTTTTAAATCTTTGACTCCCTCTCCTAAATTTTTAAAAAAATACTTGTCTATTTTTTCAATATTTTTCTTTTTCCCTTTTGCATCACCGTCATGGCCAAATTCATCGGGTCCCTTTATATGAACATAAAAAAAGTCATGGTTTTTGATATTATTTAAAAGTGTTTCAGACTTTAGTTCATATTCATCAGGTTTGCCTGCTTCATATGACTTAATACCAAGAATTTTTGAAATGCCTATCTCTACGGGCATATCAACAAGAGATGCAAAATCAAGACCGTATTTTTCATTTATAGGTTGGAGGTGAGGGTACCTATTTCCAGCATCTCTCAAAAGGATACAATTAATTGGTAACAAGCCATTGTTTACTCTCCTAGTGTTAACGTCACAATTATTTAACAATTGAATTGTTTGATCTGAAAAGGAATTCACAATATTGGCAGAAGACCTGGACCCCTCATCATTATACTGAGAATCAGCAACATAAAGTTCATTATTTGAGGTTGATTTAGCTATCCCAATGCCATCAATTTTATCATAGGCAGGATCAGTGTTGGTTATATTTTCACCCAATACTTTGTCTTTTTTTCTAAAATGCAATATAACCCTGTGGCCAATTGTAGGCTCTATAGTGATCTCCAGGTCAGCAGAAATGCGGATGTTTTTATTGATCAGGTTACAGACTTCTATAGAGTCCTGCTTGGAAATTATTCTTCCAGCTCGTCTATCTATAATTTTTTTGTTAGAGTCAATAGTGGCAAAATTACCTCTTAAAGCTAAATCTCCACTTTTAAAATTAATGTTGCATCCAAGGGATTCTACAACCCCCCTTCCAACATAGCCTTTATCTTTAAAATTGTACCCTAACATATTAAATACTGCAATATCCGATTGAGGGGCAATACCTTCACCCACACTCATTACTTGGCCCGAGATTCCACTTCTTGCTATTCTATCCAAATTAGGGGTAATAGCAGACTCCAATGGAGTCAATTCATTTAAATCGGGATTGGGAAGATCACCTATTCCATCCAATAAAACATAGACTATTTTACTATTCAATCAATCTTTTATTAAAATAGCCAAATTTAATTTTAATGAAACAATAACTTTTTACATCAAAGAAGACGTTGAGTCATGGAAAAACAAAATAAATATCATGACAAAAAAATAAAAAAATAGTGATAGAATATAAGGTAATTCTAGATAAGAACAATGAAATATTTTTAAAAAGCAATAAAACTAAAATATACTTAGATCCTATCCACCTAATAGATGAAGATTACGTATTCATTTCTCATGCACATACAGATCACCTCTTAAATAAAAAATATCTGAAAAAATTCAATTTAAAAAATAAAATTATTAGTTCCAATGCTACATCGGAAATTGCAAATATCAGGGGATATAATATATGCAACAATTTAGAATCATTTGAAGACTTTAAGTTAATAGACAATGGTCATATGTTAGGGTCAAAAGGTCTGTTATTCAAAAAAGAGGTTTTTTATACAGGGGACCTCTCAACGAGGAAGAGGGCTTTTTTAAATAAGCCCGAAATACCAAAAGTAGAAACACTAATCATCGAGTCAACTTTTGGCAAACCAGAATATAAATTTCCCCCTCTCGATAGGGTAATTTATCAAGTAAATTCATTGATTTCGGAAATGTATGCAAGAGGAATCCCAGTCATATTAATGGGATATTCTTTAGGTAAAGCTCAAATTCTAACCGCGTTATTTGGGTTATGGAAACCCCTTATTGTACATGATAGCATTTATCAGTTTAATAATTTATATAAAAATTTTGGTATTGTATTGGAGGAATCCACATCTCTATCACGTGCAAAAGAAAAAAACATTTTGGACAAAAAACCATGGGTATTAATATATCCATTAATTAGCGGAAAAAACACCTTTATTAACTATTTAAAAGAAAAGTACGGTGCAGTTACTGTAGGGTTTAGTGGTTGGGCAGTAAACAAAAGTTATTGCCACATGATGAGTCTGGATTATGCCTTTCCATTTAGCGACCATTGTGATTTTGATGAACTTTTAGAAGTTACAAAGAAAAGCAGGCCGGAAAAGATTTTTACAATGCATGGGTTTCAGGTAGAGTTTGCAAAATATCTCAATTTTTTAGGGTACAACGCGGAACCTGTAAATAGATTAAAGTGGGGAGAAAAAAAAGCATTAAAAACAAATAAGAATATTACCCTAGATAGTTTTTTTTAGTGACTTACTTATCCAAATCCCTGAAATACGGTACTACCTTGTTTCCGAATGTTTCTATATTTTTGTATAAACCATCTCCCCAGAATCTGATAATAAAGTGATTTGTCCCGGCCTTTATGAACCGCTCTAACATTTCTATAACACCATCTGGACTTCCTACCCCAATCGCAGACCGGGCTACATCATCTGGAATCTTAATAGATGCTTTTTTCATTTGTTCCATTAATTCGGGTTTATTCATTGCGTACTCAGTAAAATACTTTCGGAAATCAAATTCTGAATCTTGTTGAATATTATGAACTTTAAGAAGTTCTGGCTTATATAAACTGACTTTCACTGCATTTTTCATTTTTTCCCAAGCTCCCTCACCGTCTTCGGTTAAATAAACATCCACATCATTTGCAAATTCGAAAAGGGAAATATCCCTTCCTAGTCTTTTGGCATGGTCTTTAATAACATTTGCATGATATTCAAATAACTCCGGCGTGTAGCCTATGGGTATCCATCCATCACCATACGTTGCACATAACTCCAATGTTTTTGGAGCACCAGCAGCTATATACACAGGTGGTCTTGGCTTTCGAATGGGTTTTGCTTGCAAGCAAGCATCAAATAAATTATAATACTTACCAGCATAATTTACTTTATTATCAGGATTGGACTCGAATAACTTTTCAATGACCTCTAATTGCTCTTTAAATTTTGTTACGGGTTTACTAAATTCAATGCCAAAATCTATGACATTTTGTGCTTCCCCCGCTCCAATGCCCAGTATTCCCCGTCCTTTTGTTATTCTATCAAGGGTAACTGTAGATAATGCAATAGTAGAAGGATGTCTTCTTATCGCATCGGTTACACAAGTTCCAAGTTCCACATTATTGGTAACAGCACCAATAGCACCCAACATTAGCCATGCATCATTAACTACTGCATTTTTCCATTGTGGCACATTTGTATGATCCATTGCCCAGATGGAGTCAAAATTGGTTCTATCAGCAACCTGAGCAGCTGTAATAACCTGTGTTTCATCTAAACCAAGTCTTGCAACATTTAAACCAAATGTCAAACCAAATTTTATTCTCATCTCAATAATACCTCCACGTCAGAAATTGTATTAACAAATCCATAATTTTGCATATCTATGGTATCTTTGAAATAATCTTGTTTTTATAAGTTTTTTTTTATAAATGAATATATCTTTTTTTTATTTGAGAAAAAGTAAATTTTTTTTGAAAATACAATTAATATAAGAGGATTATTCCTTCATATTTATTAAAATGAATCAGGATAACAAAACTATACTTGTTACCGGTAGTGGAACTGGCATAGGTCAGGCCATAGCAAGGAAATTTGCAAAGATTGGATATAATATAATAATATTGGGCAGGAGAAAAGAGCCTTTATTGGAAGCTTTTAAAATTTTAAATGAAATTATAAAAAAAGAGGGGTTTGACACAAAAGTTAAATATTATTCGGGTGTCGATGTGGCAGACGAAATTGGAATCAATGATCTTTTTGATAATATAAAATCTGAATTTGGAAAAATAGATGTTATAGTAAATAATGCAGGTGTATCAGGACCTGTAAAAATCTTTACCAATTCAAGTTATTCTGAATTTAAAGAATGCGTGTCAATACACCTTACAGGAACTTTTTGGACTAGTATAAAAAGTTTAGAAGCGTTAAAAGCGGATGGTAAAATAATCACGATATCCACCTTTTTCACAGAAGAAAACAAGTTCGAACAAAGACCATACAGATTCCGAACACCTTACACAGCTGCACAGGGGGCAAAGAATAGATTAACGGAAGCCTTAGCATGGGAGTTGAATTCAAAGGGAATAAAATCTATAGGTACCAACCCGGGCCCAGTGCATTCTGATAGAATATATAAAACAGTTTATCCAAAAGCCGCTGCAGAGTTCCTAAGGATTGGCGGATTGAAAGGATTAACAAATAAACAGATTGAATATGCGACCAATGCTTTGCTTACCTATTTAGGCGAAAATCAAGACTTGATTGAAAAAGAAGTCATGAAAGTTGCAGAAAACATCACTAAAGAAGGTAATGAAACAAATTTAGGGTTAGAAGAATGCAAAGAATCACTATTAAGGCTTTTAGAAAAAGTACAGGAAATAGCTGAAAAGGTTCAGAAAAATACAAAGAAAATGATTGTAGACAACGAATTCTTATCCCAAGAAGATGTTGCAGAAATGGTATTTAATTTATCTACAGACTCCATAAGTAAATTAATTAACGGCAAGATCATTCCTAACGATCGGGTATTTTATCCAGTAAAACCAATAGTAGATAAAAACATAGATGTGGATTTTAATTTATCGCTGGAAGGAAAAACAATATTAATTACCGCAACAACAGACGATGCAAACACATTATCCATAATTAAAAAAATTGCCAGTAAAACCAATCTGACAAAAGTAAAACAGACCATCATACTCACACACAAAAATGAATCATTTGAAAAGACTAATGAGTTTTTCAAGGGATTTCATCATCACAGCATAGATTTTGAGAACGAGGATGCATTGAAAAGAATATTTAATACAATTGAAACACGTTATGGAAAAATTTATTCAACCATCCATTTTACTGGAAATTATGATTATAATAGAGATTTAACTACTATTTCCAGAAACGAATGGGATAGCCTAGTAAATAATTTTATCAATATTCCACATATTATCACCCGTGAATCAGCTCTCTCAATGGCTACACACGAAGCTCTTCAAAATCCAAACAAATTCAAGGACTCTTTAGGAAACATAATTCTAATAGGCCCAGATTCACCGGTTGGACAAAAAATAGACGGGAAAATTCGTGCAAGATCTGAAATATTTAGGGGGTCCTTAAGACCATATGTAACTACTATAAATCAGGAATTACATGATGTTTTAAATTCAAAGATAAATTTAACTTTAATTCTGCAAGGCAGTATTGATGGCCAACTACCAGACTATGAAAAATTAGAAAGTACAATAATGAATCTATGTTCGCAAAAAGAATTAAAAAATAATTCGATTTTGTACATAAATGAATAAAATATATTCAATGATGATGATTTGAGTGGACTGGGTGTTTTTTTTCATATATTGAACTCCATATACCAAGTCCCATTATAGCCGCCCCTATAGCTATTATAACGAAATCAACAGGTATGATTAATGCCCATACAGGGTTCAACAGACCTGCAATCAAAAAAAGCACCCCTATTCCCACTATTGCAATACCAGCAATAAGCTCAGCACCAATGCCTATCATAAATCTAAAATTTAGAATGCATTATAAAAACTATTAGATTATATGAAAAAAACAATATGATGAATTATGAGACTAGCGTATTTATTTTCGGGGGGAAAAGATAGTACTTTCTCATTATACAAATCATTGATGCATGGCCATGAAATACCATGTTTAGTTTCGATTCATCCGTTTAATGATGAAAGCATGTTATACCATTTTCCTAATAATATTCTATTTAAAAAAATTTCAGAAGTTATTGGAATCCCAATTATTGAAAAATATTGCAAAGAAACAAAAAAAGAACACGAAATAGACAAACTGCTTTTGTCAGTAAAACAAGCAATTGACCAATATTCTATTGACGGTTTGACTCATGGTACGATTTCAAGTAGATTTCAACTCAATATATTCCAAGAAATATGTAATAAATTAAACATAAAATTGTATTCGCCTGTTTGGGGTATCGAACCTTGTCAATATTATGACGATCTAATCAATTCGGGTTTTGAAATTATAATCACTGGAGTAGCAGCACAAGGATTAGATGAAAAATGGTTAGGGAGAACAATAGATAAAACAAATTATGAACAGTTAAAAAAAGAAAGTAAAAAATTTAAGTTTAACATAACTTTTGAAGGTGGGGAAGCTGAAACTATGGTGCTGAATTGCCCAATATATAAGAAAAGGATCAAAATAGCAAAGTATAATTTAAAATGGGATGGCATAAGGGGAACATTTGAAATATCAGATGTTGATTTAATAACAAAGTAGTAATAATAATGCTCGATAACTTAAAAGATAATCTACGTTCTGCATTAAAAAAAATTGTAGGTGCTTCAGATATAAATGAGGAGTTAATAAATGAACTTTGTAAAGACCTGCAAAGGGCATTGTTGTCTTCTGATGTGAATGTTAAACTAGTGCTAGAAATCACAAAAAATCTTAAGGAAAGGGCACTAAAAGAGACCCCTCCTAAGGGTTTGCCAAAGAAAGACCATATAATTTCTATTCTGTATGGAGAATTATCCAGGTTATTAGGGTATAGTGGGGAGTTATTAAAAAACACAGTCAAGAAAAGAATAGATGAAAAAATAATTAACTTCCATCCAGATAGACAAAATACAATTTTAATGTTGGGTATCCAGGGTAGCGGCAAAACCACCGTTGTTGCAAAACTAGCAAGATGGTTAACCAAACATGGTTACAGAGTAGGAGTGATAGGGGCAGACACCTGGAGACCTGGGGCATTGACACAACTTAAGATGAACTGCAGTAAAATTAATTCCATTGTATATGGTGAAGAAGAAAACAAAAACGCCCTAGAGATAGTAAAAAACGGATTAGTTTTTTTTAAAGAGCAAGCAATAGACATAATAATTATCGATACGGCAGGGAGACACAAAGAAGAACAAAGCTTACTGGAAGAAATGAGGTCTATGCACACCATTGTAACTCCTGACCATGTTTTTTTAATAATAGATGGAACAATTGGCCAACAAGCATTTAACCAAGCAAGAATCTTTCATGAAAATGCAAAAATCAGTGGAATAATTATTACAAAGCTTGATGGAACTGCTAAAGGAGGTGGAGCCATTGCCGCCTCTGCAGCTACAGGTGCAAAAGTACTTTTTATTGGAACAGGAGAAAGGATAGATGATTTGGAACAATTTTCACCTACCAGCTTTGTAGGCAGATTATTAGGTATGGGAGATATCAAAGCTCTTTTAGAAATGGCTAGGAGCTTGGAAATTCAGTCTGATGAAAATCAATCTAAGAGGCTTCTAAGTGGAAAAATGACTATTGAAGATTTTTATGCGCAAATGGAAAATATGGGGAAAATGGGCTTTAGAAATGTAATAGAAAATTTACCTGGTCTCTCCAATTTTGTCAAAGATGATCATTTGGATGTACTTCAGGAAAAAATGGAAAAATGGCGGTTTATTATACAATCTTTCACCAAAGAAGAAAAGAGGAATCCAGATTCAATAAACGAGTCTCGAAGAAAGAGAATAGCAAGGGGTTCTGGTTTATTGGAACACGACGTCAAAGATCTTATCAAACAATATAATAACTCCAAAACAATGATGAAACAAGCAAAAGGCAGACAAATGCATGGCTTATTAAGGAGATTTGGTCTTGGTTAAAAACTATGGAAAAAACATCAGTTTACACAAAATACATAATGACTATAAATTGAATAAGTATAATATACTTATTTGCAAATATTGTAATGAGAGGAATTTCAGATTTGCGAAAAAAAATCTAATTAGATTCAAGACTTCTGTTAAAGTAATCATTTCCAGAAAAAATGAATGTCACATCTGTAATAACCTTTTTCAAAAGACAATTAATACTATTCAAAATGATATAATAAATTCACATTATTTTATTAAAGATAACCAAGGAAAAAAAATAGATATAGGTA
>JBKJYK010000086.1:0-7437 GCA_046715515.1 Candidatus Nitrosocosmicus sp. | reverse complement strand
GAATAAAAATATTTTGGTGATTGGTGCAGGTATAGAGGGTGCCAAAAAGGTCAGGTTTCTTGGCGACTATAAATGCAATATCACAGTAATAAGTGAGAGCATTAGTCCCGACATAACCAATTATGAAAAAAAAATCAACAACCTAAAAATAATTAAAAGAAAGGTTACAGATGTTGACTTTTTAAACGAATTTGGTAACCCATTCATAATTTTTGCCGTTACAGATGATAAACACCTTAACAAAAAGATAATAACATGGGCCAGGCAGAGAAAAATCCTTGCCTACTCCATAGACGACTCCCAACAGAGTGATTTTGGTTTTCTGTCAATAATCAACATAGGGGAGTCAATTCAAATAGCAATATCCACTCTGGGAAAAAGCCCAATTATGGCCAAAATAATAAAGAGCAAGGTAGAAGGTGCCATGCTAAACACAATAGTAAAGTCAGACATTGACAACATAAAAATTCAGGCATTTGCAAGGGAGCAAGCCAAAAAATACTTACAAAAGCCCAAAGAGAGAAAGGATTTTTTGCGCAGCTTAATAAACAATCCCGAAATACAGGATCTAATCAGTAAAAACAACATTGATAAGGTCAAAGAAAGAATTATTAACATATTAGATAAATTGGAGGATAACAACGGCAGATGACAGCATATTTAAGTTTACACTCATCACAATTTGTTAATCTAAGGGTTACCTTTAAAAATTCACCAATACACATTTTAGAAAAATTTACGTTTAAAGATATTTATGGTGCATACACAACTCTGATAAGTTCCACAGAGTTGGAAGAATGCCTGGTACTGCAAACTTGCAACAGAGTTGAAATTTATGGAGTTGGAAACAACCAGCAACAAGGTAAAATTATAGAATTATGGTCGTCTTTAATAGGATCATCTATTGAGGAGGTAAAATCGAATGTCATAATTGACGAGGGCGAAGAAGCGATTAAACACCTTGCCAAGTTAACATCGGGTCTTGATTCACTAGTAGTTGGAGAGGATCAGATACTAGGGCAAGTTAAAAGATCATTGGAATTTTCCAGAAAAAATGGATTTTCAGGTCCTAACCTAAACATTCTTTTTGACAGAACCATAAAAATAGGAAGCAAGGTAAGGGCATCTACAGGGATAAACAGGGGAAGCGTCTCTGTGGGCTCCATGGCGGTTAATTTGGCATACGAATATTTTGATGACATAAACGAGAAAGAAATTTTGCTGATAGGCTCAGGCGAGGGAGCAAGCCTAATAGCAAAAGCACTAAAGCAAAGAAACATAAGGTTTTTTATCACCAGCAGGACATTTGACAGGGCAAGATCCTTTTCTGACACAGTTGCCGGCATACCAATACCATTTGATGAAGCATTACAAAGATTAAACGAAAGCACAGACATTGTGTTTATATCCACTGTTGCGCCATACTATCTGCTAACATATGAGAGAATGGCAAACATAATGCAAAAAAGGGAAAAGGGTTTAATGATTTTTGATTTATCAAATCCCAGAACAGTTGAGGATAAAATTGCCATATTAAACAATGTCAAGCTGGTAAACATAGACCAAATCTCAGAAATTGTCGAAAAAAACGTAGGAAAAAGGAAAAAGGAAATACAATATGCGGAAAAAATAATAGAGGAAGAAATCTTCCTGATTAAGGAAACACTAAAAAGAAAAAGCTCCGAACCAGTGATAATAACAATTTTTAAGGATGCAGACGCCATCAGGGAAAAGGAATTTAAAAAAGCATTGTCACGGATAGCAAACAAAATGGATGAAAATGACATTAAAGTTCTTGAGCAGTTCTCCTACGCATTAATAGAGGGAATCCTATCCACGCCAATGAATAACCTAAGAAAACAATTTTCCCATGATAATAAGAACAATAGTGAATTGATTAATTTGGCAATGAGGTTGTTTAACTATGAAAAAATATAGCGCAGCAGCAGAAGACAGCAGCATACAAGAAAGTCAAGGCAGCAGCATAAATGACGGCATCAAAAACATAATTGACAACTTCACTGGAAGCTATAACGCTTTTCCAAAAATGAGATTAAGAAGACTAAGGAAAAGTGAGGCAATAAGGGATCTTTTGCAAGAAACACACCTTTCAGTCAAGGATTTGGTGTTTCCGTTGTTTGTTCAAGAAGGGATTGACGAAAGGATAGAGATAGAGTCAATGCCAGGAATTTTCCGATTCCCCATTGGAGATACACTAAAGGAAATAGAGGAGATTGTATCGCTAGGGGTCAGGTCAATAGTTCTTTTTGGAATCCCATCGAAAAAGAACGAGACAGGCGATATCTCATTTGATAACAACGGCATAGTGCAAAAGGCAACAAAAATGATTAAAGACGCTTTTGGTGACAAATTGGTTGTAATTACCGATGTTTGCCTTTGCCAGTATACATCCCACAGCCATTGCGGAATAATAAAAAACAACAAAGTCGATAATGATCATACCCTAAGCACGCTTTCAAAAATTGCCCTAAGTCACGCAATTGCAGGTGCAGATATTGTGGCACCATCAGCTATGATGGACGGTCAGGTAAAAACACTAAGGGACACCTTGGATAGAAACGATTATCAAGACACACTGATCATGGGGTATTCAGCAAAACAGGCATCATCATTTTTTTCCCCATTTCGGGACGCAGCCCATTCGCTACCCAGCTTTGGGAACAGATTGTCATATCAGATGCCTTTTGCAAATTCGCGGGAAGCCCGCAGGGAAATAATGGCAGACATGGAGGAGGGAGCTGATATTTTAATGGTAAAACCAGCCATCCCAAACCTTGACTTGATATACACGGCAAAACAGACCTCTCTCCACCCCATTTCAGCATACAGTGTTTCCGGGGAATATTCGATGATCAAGGCAGCATCAATAAACAATTGGGTAGATGAGGCCGCAGCAGTAACAGAATTGTTAACATCCATCAAAAGAGCAGGAGCGGACATCATAATCTCATATCACGCAAAAAAAATGGCAGAAATTCTTGCATGCAAGAAAAATTAAAAATCCGATACAATTATAACTTTTTTAAATAGTACACAACCTATTTGACATTTGACAAATCCAAGGCATTATTTGAAAGGGCATGTAAAATAATTCCTGGTGGAGTTAACAGTCCAGTCAGATTTTTTCAGCCATATCCATTTTTTGTTGATTCAGGCAACGGAAGCAAAATATATACTAAAGAAGGTAACACATTAATTGACTATTGTATGGGCTATGGGGCAGTTTTTTTAGGCCATAGCAACCAGGAAATTGCACTGGAAGTGAAAAACCAGATAGACAAAGGAAGCTTGTTCTGCATACCCACCGAAAATGAAATTGAATTGGCAGAACTGTGCAATAAAATAATACCCAGTGCGGAAATGGTAAGAATCACAAATACAGGGGCAGAGGCAACGATGCATGCAATCAGGCTGGCAAGAGCATTCACAAAGAAGGCAAAAATCATCAAATTTGATGGTGGATACCATGGTGCTTTCGATTACGTTTTGAACAAGGCAGGTTCGGGTGCATCAGAATTAGAGCATACAGACGGAATACTAAATGAAAGCGCAAGAAAAACCATAACAATTCCCTATAATGACATAGAGGCACTAGAGTCAGTCATCAAGAAGGATCAAGAAAGCGATAACGACATCGCTTGTGTAATAATAGAGCCAGTATTAGCTAATTCAGGGCTGGTGCTTCCAGAGAAAGACTATTTAAATCAAGTAAGAAAAATCACAAAACAAAACAACATAGTTTTGATTTTTGACGAGGTAGTTACGGGGTTTAGGCTTGCGCTTGGAGGGGCAAGTGAATTTTTTGGAATAACATCTGACATAACAACATTTGCAAAAGCTTTGGGAAACGGATTCCCAATCTCCCTCATTGCCGGAAAAAAGGAGATAATGTCACAACTAGCACCTAGCGGAAAAGTCTATCAAGCCAGCACATTTGCGGGAAACCCAGTGTCCGTCACAGCCTCATTGAAAACACTGGAGATCCTACGCGAAAACAAAGATATCATTTACCCACTGGTAGGCAAAACATGTGACAGACTAGTAAGCGGAATAAAAGATATTGCCCATGATAAAGAAATAGAGTTGACAATAAACTCGATAGGCTCGATGTTTCAAGTATTCTTTACAAAAAGATCGGTCAATAGATATCATGACGTGAAAATGTCAAACGTCACAAAATTTAGTGAATTGTTTAAAGGGCTGCTTGATGGTGGAATATTTATTCCGCCTTCACAGTTTGAAACGTGTTTCATATCAGCAAACCATAATGAGGAAGATATAGAAAAAACCATTGAATCATACGAAAATGCATTAACAAAGGTGGATAAAATTTAAAGAGCTGGTAATTGCGACAAGGGCAAGCAAACTAGCCATTCATCAAACCAACTCGGTCATAAAACTATTGAAAAAAGAAAATCCGGAAATAGAATTCAGAATAAAAATGGTGACTACGAAAGGGGACAAAGACAAACGCCCATTTTTTGCAATTGAGCAGAATGGTGGTGGTGTTTTTGAAAAGGAAGTAAATGACCTGTTGTTGCGATACAAGGCAGATTTTGCGGTACATAGCCTAAAGGATCTGCATGGTGGATTTTCAGACAAACTCGATATCGCCTGTGTGCCAAAAAGGGAAAAACCACATGATGTCTTTATCAACAACATAAACAACAACAGGATAAGCCAACTAGAGTCAGGCTCCGTAATAGGAACAAGCAGTATTCGGAGGGCCATTCAAATAAAAACAAAATACCCACACATAACCATCAAGTCAATAAGGGGCAACATTGAAACAAGAATAGAAAAATCAAAAGAAAACATATACACTGGGATTGTGCTGGCAGAGGCGGGAATGAAAAGGCTCGGGCTAAACAAAAACATAACCCAAAGGCTAAATGTTCAAAGCTTCACACCCGCACCAGGCCAAGGGGCACTAGCTATTGTTTGCAGAAAGGATGACTCAAACATTACAAAGGTTCTAAAAAAAATCGAACACAAACCATCGAGAAAAGAGATTCAGGCAGAAAGAGCTTTGGTGGGCAAAATAGGCGCAGGGTGCACCGTACCATTGGGGGCCCTAGCAACAACCGATAGAGATGGGGACAGAATGTCACTGGTTACCGCGGTATATTCATTGGATGGGAAAAGATACCTAAAAATTAAGGAAATCGGCAGTGCAGAGTTTCCCGAAATACTTGGAGAAAAGGCAGGCGACACCCTTATCTCAAAAGGAGCCATGGAGTTAACAAACGAATGGGTTAAAAATGGTACGGACACAGATAATGATATTGTAAAAGGAATAATTACGCAATGAGTGAGATTAACAAAACCGGAAGGGACGGCAACCAGGGCAAAATATTTATTTGCGGTGCCGGGCCTGGGGACCCAAAATTACTGACAATCAGGGCAGTGGAACTAATAAACAAATCCGACGTGATTTTATATGACAGGCTAATTGGAAAAGACATAATCCAGTTATTTCCAAAAGAAACTGAGAAAGTATACGTTGGAAGAAATATTGGGGACCCAACCACACATCAAAACAAAACAAATGAACTAATGTTGGAGTATTCAAAAAAAGGCCAGCAGGTATTGAGGCTAAAGGGAGGCGGTCCATTTATTTTTGGTAGGGGGGGAGAGGAGGCCGAATTTCTAAAGTCAAACAACATCCAGTTTGAGATAATACCAGGCATTACCTCAGGAATAGGTGCCGCAATATATTCAGGCATTCCTTTAACCCATAGGAAATACAGTTCATCTGTGGCATTTGTGACAGGCCATGAGGATCCAGAAAAAAAGACCCCAATAGTAAAATGGGAAAAACTGCTTGGCGCAGTTGACACAGTGGTGATATACATGGGGACTGAAAAACTGGAGAAGATAATAAGCAATATAAGAAAAGGAAACACCAATGAAAAAACCAAGGTTGCCATAATTGAAAACGGCACCCTACACAACCAGAGAATCGTCACTGGGGAAATAGGCAACATAGTGCAAAAGTCAAAAGACGAAAGCATCAAACCCCCCGCAATTATAATAATAGGGGAGACCGTAATTCTAAGCGATACCATTAAGTGGTATTTCGATAGGGATCTGAACCCATAAACACAAAACAAACGCTAAAAATTGACGGACAGCATAATAAACATCGCAATCACCAGGGAGGAAATAGAAAAGGACGACATTCCCCATCAAGACAGCAACAACAGTAGTGGCGGCCATTTGAAAAAAAGGCTCAACGTAATCACATTGCCCACTATCGTTACCATTCCCCTATATTCAACAGAAACAGCAAACTCAATAAAAAAGATTGAGGCGGGGTTTTATGATTACTACGTGTTCCTAAGTGCACGCTCTGTTGGCTTTTTTTTTGATTTAATAAATATGGAAAAAAACGCCAACAGCATTTTAGAGAATATCCGAAAAAAAAACAAAACGAGCAATAACTTTATCGCAATAGGTCCAAAGACCAAAAAAGCAATAGAAAAACATGGCCTTAATGCAAGTTTAGCCACCCCCCACAACAAAGGGGAATTTTCCCTAAATAGCATCATAGAGTTTTTAGACAAACTAGACACAGGCAACGGAAAGGAGAAAGTCAAAATACTAATGCCAAGAAGCTTGGAATCGCAAAAATCAAATAACATCATTACAAAAAAATACGACAGTTTATGTCTAGACCAAGTTTTTTTTTATGGGACCATGGAATTCAACAAGATAGGGAAATCAGGCCAATGGTCCAAATTTAAAAGCCTTGTTTGCCGTAAAGAGATAAACTCCATTCTGTTTACCAGCCCGTCATCAGTAAGAGCATTTTTTAAAATAATGGCAGATAGTAGCGTTACCAATATTCATCCTAATGACCAGTTACCAACACCAATACCACAGCCATCTGATGTTAAAGACGAACAGGGATTAATGGGTTTGTTGGGGATTAAGTCAATAGTCTCACTAGGGCCCAAAACATCAGAGGAGCTAAAAAAACGAAATATTGCATTTTTAGAGTCAAAAGAACACACGGTTAGAGGCGCATTAGAGTTCATGCTTGAAAGACTATGAGAGCCTTTTACTGTTCTTTGGAAAAAATATATGCAAAAACACGTTTTTTTTTTGGCTTGCTCTCTCCATAAATGGGCAAACAAATAGCCAATGAAAAAAAACCGCATTGAGAGAAAGAAGGTGAATTCTCAAAAGCCCAAATACAAAATCAAGGCTCCAGGTTTTATTACTATGTTTAAAGCAAATAGGAACACTAAAAAGAGAACCAATATCAAAACTTCACATTAGAGATATTCGACACAATTAACTGCAGTTTCGGTGTTTTGTATTTCAATAATGTTCTATTGTTTAGAGAAATGGGGTCATCCATTCAGCGTACGTTTGGGTTCAGTTTGGCAATTTTAAACTGATGATCACCCA
>JBKJYK010000085.1:0-12345 GCA_046715515.1 Candidatus Nitrosocosmicus sp. | reverse complement strand
GTGCAACTACCCAATGCGGTGTGAAAAGAATTATTTATCTGGTGGGGGGACTAACGCATGGAAAAGATGAAGAAAAATCTCAGCACATGTTAGGTAGGAAACAGGTAGGAGAAATTTTTGTAAAATCAAGATCCAACGTAACCATTTTCCGTGCAGCAGTGATTCTTGGGACTGGGGGCAGGTCTTTTGAGACGCTAAGGTACATAGTTGAAAGACTGCCCCTAATGGTTTGTCCAAAAGGGGTTAAGAACAAAACTCAACCGATATTTATTGAGGATGTAATAGAGTATCTTTCCCAGTCTATTGAAATAGAGGAAACAGAAGGGAAAGATTTTGATATTGGCGGGCCTGACATTCTGACTTATTTTGACATCATGAAGATGTACGCCAAAAATATCAACAAGTCCATAAGGATTGTCATCATACCTGTTTTGACGCCCAAGATATCATCCTACTGGGTGGATTTGGTGACACCGGTTGGGGCTTCTCTTGCAAGGCCACTTGTAGAGAGCCTAAAGCATGAATCCATAGTAAAAGATCACTCAATAGAAAGAATGATTCCCTTGAAATTAAAAACGTTCAAGGAGTCATTATAATACTGTTTAAAACAAGAGAACAGGTATAAGAAATCAAACAAAAACCTGAACAGAAAAGAAAGAACATCGGTTTCGTTAAACAACAAAATCCTTTTGGTGTCTTTAAGTTTGCTTCTCCTAATAGGTACGACATATTATTTCCTTGATAGCAGGCAAATATTTCTAAAACCGCTTTGGTTAATAATAGGGGCATTTTGGTATCTGGCAATATTTTTCTCCATATACTTCATTAGATACGGAGCAAGATTGGGGGCTTTAGTAGCTGGTATAGTTGGCTGGGCTACATTGGTATTTTTGGTATTGGATAACTATTATGTTATTTCAGGATATTCATTGATATCAAGCAATCCAAATGCCAACGAGACATGGAGAAATGTGATGGGCATTGTAATAGTATCCTTTACCATAATCTCATCCCAAAATATATTTAACAAGATAAGGTTTCATCAATAAACACATTCCATGACATATGCCAATACCATAAAAAAACTATAAATTGTCTCCAAACTTTTTCATTTTTGAGTCAACTTGTCCTTGAGTAGACTCTTTGCCTTTGTTTTTATGTTTATGCTCAGTTTTGTGAGCCCGTGCATCCATTTCCTTTCCATGCTCTTCCCGTACATGATGTAACCTATCTTTTTCATGGATGAATTGTTTTCCGCACTTATTACATTTCAGAATTGTATTATGATGGACTTTTCTTGAATGTTCAATCAGTTCAAGATATGTGTTAAATTTTTCGCTATCTACCTCGCATTTATATTTCTTATGAAAAAGATCCACAAATCTATTAATAAATAGAGATATTATTAAGTTCTTTTGTTAAATGATTCACAATTATCGCATAATTGCATTTATTTAACTTTTTATCATATTATTTAACTTGCACAAAATGGATAATCGTCATGGAAAAATATTCTCGCATGCAGTAATAGGCAATGATCAAAAGATATTTTATTTATCCTTTTTAATTAAGCTGGATATCCAGTCATATGTTTCATGGTCTGAAACAGCGATAAATGACATTTTTGAATCGGTCGAAAGATCGCAATTCAAATCATTGCCTGTTTCATCAAAAACAAACCCACCTGCTTCCTTGGCAATCAAATAGCAAGCAGCCATGTCAATAGCCCTAATTTTATTTCTAAAATCAAGGTATGCGTCTATTGAGCCTTGTGCAAAATAACACATCTCCAGTGCATTTGCACCCAAATGCCTAATATGATTAACTGAGGATATGAGTTTTGAAATTGAAATGAACAGATTTTCGGGCAAGCCAGAAATGTTTAGGCCCACTACCATATCTTTTTGTGGTTTTCCAGTTTTTTTTGTTAAATCCAATTTTTTTTCATTGACAAATGAACCCCTATTTTTAGATGCATAATAAATATCCCCAGACAAAAGATTAAAAACCACTGCATCAGTTACGGATTGAAGTTTTTTATCTGAAGAATAAGCCAAAGAGCAGCAATAAAAAGGAAGCCCGCAATTGGCATTGGTGGTTCCGTCTATTCCATCCATCACAATCAAACCAGGGTCATTTCCTTTTATGAAACCACACTCTTCCCCTAAAACATCCGGCAAAAAATTGTTTTTCTTTAGGGTATCAAAAACAGATTTTTCTGCAATTAAATCGATTTTAGTAGAAACATCCCCTCCAGCTCCCATACTGAACTTTTGCTGACCCTCAAAAGTACCTATTATATACCTAGTATTTTTATAAACGCTATTAGCACACTCCTTTAAAACATCTAAAATCAACACGCTTTGATCACAATAACTTTATCTAGGCAAAGTAATAAAAACCATATAAGATTAAAAAGTCTAAAAGACAACGAACAATGTTAAAACGTCAAAAAAATCAAATAACACAAAAACAACACAACGAACATATGTATCTATGCCAAAGCGCTAAAGTTAAGACAAATGAATACGGGATTGCCATAGATACTGCAAAAGATACACTTTATCAAATAAAGTTGCAAATGTAAAATTGCATCATAATTTCACATCCAAAGTAGACATGCCATGGTGATTTATTTATAGGGAATATAGCATATTTTTATTGGTGCATGATTTCTTTAACTTTGACAACCAATAAAACATAATAAAACACCAATACCACATAAAACATTATGCTGGAAAGTTCAGACCCACCATCATCATCATCATCATTCGTTTCACAATTATCACTTAGTAGAGATCTTTTAGGAGTAGTTATAGGAGTAACAAATTCAGGGTATGTTCTTTTTGAAGGAAAAGAGCCAACCGGGCTTGGGGAATATGTAATAATAACAAATAACGACAAAAAGAAAATCCTGGGTGTTGTTGAATCATGTCTAATTAAAAGCGATGCATTGGATGATATATCAAATTTTCAAGAAGCTTTGGAAAGCAAATCGGTTGCCGAAATTAACAAAAGGGATAAAAGTTTTAAAATTAGCGTTAAAATTTTGGGTTTGCTGGACTTGTTGAAACAAGCCAAAGTAATTTTACCCGAAATACCACCATTGCCAGGAACAGAGGTTTACAAAGCAGATGAAAATGATCTCGAAGAAATCTTTAATCCTAATGAAGAATCATGGATAAGAATTGGAACACTATTAAGAAACAGCATTGTGCCTGCAAAGGTAAACATAAACAGACTCACAACCAGGCACCTTGGGATTTTAGCAATGACAGGTATGGGAAAGAGCAACCTAGTTAGCATAATAGCTAAATCGATATCCGGGATTCCAGGCACCATGGTTATTTTTGATTATCATGATGAGTATCGCTTTTTAGAGGGCGATAACATCAATTTTGTTCAGGCACAAATAAATCCAAGGTTGCTTACCGCAGAAAAATTTGCAGAAGTTATTGAAATAAGGGATAATGCAGACATTCAAAATACAATATTGTTAAGAGCGTTTGATGATGATGATTTAAAGAAGAAGACTGAAGACAACTTTTGGGACTTTTTGGAAATCAACATCAAAGAAATCGGTTTTAAAGAAAAAAGATTTACGAATTCTGCCGACAGAGTATTGGATAAAATAAAAGAGGCAAGAAGAAGGTTCGACAGCATTTTAATCCCCAATTCTTCCGATCCAGTCTCACAAATTAAAGAAGGAAAGGTAAACGTCATTAATTTAATAGAGTTTACAGAAAAACAGGCCAATGTTGCGATCGCTTTTTATTTAGAATCAATCCTATATCAAAGAAAGTTAGCTAAAAGCCAGAGCTTAAAATCAAAAAACAACATGGAGAGCCAAATTCTATTTCACGGCCCAGTTATTGTAGCGATAGAAGAAGCTCACGTATTTATTCCAAAAAATGAAAATACAGACACAAAGTATATTGCTTCAAAAGTAGCAAGAGAAGGCAGAAAATTTGGTGTAGGTCTAATAATAGTATCTCAAAGGCCCCGATCGTTGGATCCTAATGTTTTAAGCCAAATGGGTTCTTTATCAATAATGAAAATAGTTCAGCAAGAGGATCAGTCACAGATAGGTTCAGCAAGTGAAGCCATAAACGGAAAAATAATAGAACAACTTCCTTCACTGAACCCAGGGGAAGCTCTTTTTGTTGGTCAATGGGTAAATTTACCATCATTTATAAAAATAGACGAAATAACAGAAAGAACCATGGGAAAAGATCCCGAGCCAGTCAAAGAATGGAAAAACAGATCAATGAGCAAAGAATTATCAATTGAGGATAGCCAGTCATATATCAGAGAAGAGTATATAGATTGATAATACTTTTTTTATATTAAAAACATAAATGTAATATTACTATTTTTTCAGCTGATGAATGTCGCTTTGATAACAAAAAGTAAAAGGCAAATACACCTAAAACTATTTGATGAACGTTTAAAAGAGTTAACTGAAGAAGAATTTGAAGATATATATACACTGAATTTTTTTATGCAAACAATCCCCAAAAAATATAACACCACTAAAACCCTGATTATTTTCAATGATTTAGAAAAGATAAGTCATGATACGGATAGTGATTCAAACGATAATTTAAAAAATCAAAACAACAGCATTAGACTAATACTAGCTGATGAAGAAAATACATATTTTATAAACGAAATTCATGACACAAGGAACAATTAACCCATTGTGAATGAGTCGTTAGAATCATCTTTAACAGTAAAGGATTTCCTTTCTGCAGAGGTCTTGTTGAAAGTATAGGATTTTCTTGCAGCAGACACCTTACTACTAGTATGACAGATAGGGCATTCTGCCCAATTCTTGCCTCCCGAATATTGCCAGCAATGGTTGCATTTAATGTATGTACATTGAATCCAGTAGGATTTCTTAGGGTATTTTACCCAATTTGGTTGTTTTGGCTTTCTGGTTCTTCTTGCTTCTCTGGGTAAACGGGATAGTCTCATTGTACTTTTAACACACAACAAAAACCATAAAACAAATATTAATCTTTTTCAAAATAGAGGAGGATATGGGCACTAGAAAGATTTGTTTGTTAAACAGGCGTTACAATTGATCCTTTGTCACCCGTTGAAAACTTATAAATTTGCTCTATTTCGGAATTCTCAAATATCTCCTCATCATGAGTAATAATTATTATTTGGGACAATGGCCCAATGCCTTTGCTAAAAACATCCGAAACAATCTTAACAAAAGACTGCCTACGTTCTTCATCTAAATTAGAAGTAGGTTCATCCAATACAATAAAATCGATTTTTGAAGAGCCCATCAAGTAGGCAATTCCCATTCTTAATGCTAAAGATACAGCCACCTTTTCTCCACCACTCAAGGAAACGATATCTATTTCTCCACGTTTACCATAACATAATACTTTTATTTCCCGGGGTTTTTCTATCAAGGAGATTTTAGAAATGCCAACATTAAAGGTATTGATATAATCAGAGGATTTAATAGAAATTAAATTCAATGCCCAGGTCCTTAAACTAGAACTTACCACCCCATCCCTATTGAAAACCATTGACCTTATTTTCTCAAGATCTGAAATAAACATAGAGGCCGAATACAGCTCAGACATCAATCTATCGAATTCAGCAATTTCATTTTCCAAATTTGAAACAGCTTTCTCCAATATTGCTTTTTGATTTTGGATTTCGATAAATTCAGAGGATAACTTGTTTCTGACAGATTTTTTTTGGCTAAGAATGCCCAAGTCAACATCAACAAGATCAGCCCTCATTTTTACTATAACATCAATCAAATTGGCAGAATAATCATCAACTTTATAGAATGACAAATCAGTACCCAAACGATTACCAAAATTTATCTTTGAAATAATTTGGAAATCGGCATTTAAGGACGAAATCTCTTGTTCAAGAATTGCTGTGTTGTAACCTATTGAAACATCATGGGATGACAAGGTTTTTTCTGCTGAAATTATATTCTTTTCTTTTTTCCTTAAATGAAGTTCCTCTGCATTCAGTTTAACCAATTCAGACGTGACAAGTGCCTTTTCTTTTTGCTTTTTATCCAATTCCTTTTTAATGTGGGAAATATCAAACATATCATTTATTGTGGTTATTTTGGAGTTACACACCGGGCATTTGCCATCCTTTATCTGGATTTTTTTTTGCACACTCAGTGAAACCGTTTAATTTTCCAAGCTCGCCTTCCATATTATTTATTTTTTTGTGTAGTTCCTCTTTCTCACACTGCACCATCTGCATGGTCATAGAAACCTCATTTTTATCATCCAAAATAGAAAAAGCATTTTTTACCTCAAAAAGTATCTTCGTGTTTTTTTCAATCTCAATGTTCAATGAAATGGACTTTTCTTGCAGATACTTTAGCAAAGTGGTCTCCAATGCCTTTACTTCTTGTATTTTACCTATTTTTGGTTCCAGGTCTTCTATCTCTTTCTCTATCTCCAATATTTCACTGGATCTTTTGGATATATCGGCATAAATACTCTCCAGGGACGTTTTTGATGCTTTAATTTTTTTTTTGTTTTCTTCAGTTTTATTTTTCAATATTTTTATATAATTATCATCATAACCTCCCGTTTTTTCTCTCAACAAACCCCTAAAGCCATCTATAATAGAATGCATATATGTGAAAGATTTGTCTAGCCTATCCAGCCCCATCATGTTATTTAACAATTCTTTAAACTCTTTTGGTTGGGAATCAATTATTTTGTTGATTTCACCTTGTTGTATTATGCTAGCAATTTGTAATTTTGGATAGTTCATTCCCAATATGGACTCGACCTCACCAATAACAGACTCCCCAAGTTGTTTCCTTTCACCAGATATTATGGGCCTATAAACATCCATATTTTTTTTATTCTCCACTATAGAATCATTTTGTTTTAGCTGTTCTAACTTTGCAGATACAAGGTGTCCTACGCTATTGATTTGTCTTTGGATCTTATAATCCACTGAGCCAACGGAAAAATCCATCACAACAACAGAGCCCGATTCCTCAGACAATGTTTGATCGATGCCCTTGGTTACCAAGTTTTTATTGGATTTTCTTGTGTGTTCATTAAATAATGCAAATGTAATGGAATCAATAATGCTGGATTTTCCAGATCCATTATGGCCCACAAATACGGTTATACCGGGACCAAATTCAAGATGGGTATTCTTATGGGATAAAAAATTGCTTAAAAATAACTTTTTTATCACTTCAATTCCGCCGTCCCCTTAACTTGATATTTGCTCTTGTTGTTTTCATAGTATTTCCAAAGATAATCAACTATTTTTTTGCTTTTGTTTTTATTAATGTCAGCATCATTGCGTGGCTCTCCGTTATTTATCATCTGAACAAGATCTATAGAGAGGCCGGTCAGGTTTTCAGATTTTAGAGCATTTAAAATTAATTTGGACATCTCCTCATCAATGTTAAAATCGTTTGTAAAATCATATGAATAACCAGATGTTGGTTTTTTGTCAAACACATTCCAGGTATAATACAAAAAGTAATCATTTAGTGCAGATAGCTCACCAGATAATATTTTTGGGTCAATTTTTGCCCCTTTTAATTTCAGATCAAGTATAGGTTTTTTTTGGCATTTATTGGATAGATCCAAAAGGTATTTCACATATTCAGCCAATTCCTCATAGTCTAGTGAGTGGTTTATCTGAAGCCTTCTTTTCTCAACCTTTATCCATTGCGCAGTAACATTCTCATTGGTATTTGAAAGGTCAACAATAAGGAATCCTTTTTCCACATCTGAGATAGGTTCATTGTGGCCCAGATCAAGTGATCCAGGGTAAGCGACCAGGCTGTTTTCAATTTCAGGAAAATTTTTCTGTATATGATCATGGTAATGACCCATTGCATAATAATCAAATCCTAAAGGCAAATCTCTTGCGTAAATCTCCCCAGCAAACTTATTAAAATCACCTAATCCTTGATGAAGAGCCAGGATTTTTTTTACTTTTTTACCTTCTATGGATTTTCGGCCCTCATCACTTTTTATCATTTTTTCTAATTTTTTGAACGGCACAAGCAATCCGTTATCGATGTTGGATCTTCTTTGTTTATTGAATCCATATATCAAAAGGTCTTTTATTTGGGCCGGTGAGTCAGGTTTAAGCCTTTTTGCCAATCCCAAATTGTGGAACAAAAACGGAAGGGGCACATCATTGGTTCTGCTAATATCATGTTCCCCCAGTATAAAATAAACAGGAATGGATTTTTCCTTTAGTTTTTTTAGCTCGCGTGCTAATTTAATAATGGCAGCGCCATTTGGTTTAGGATTATGAAAAATATCGCCAGTCAGAACTATTGCTTCGACATGCTCTTGAATAGATTTATCTACCGATTCTTCAAATACCTCATAAAGATCTTCCTCGCGCTCTTGCAAGTTAAATTGCGCATAGCCTAAATGAATGTCAGAGATATGGGAAATAAGCAATCAATATCAATATCAATATCCATACCAATATAATAAAAACCGTATTTATGCGAAACAACATAATCAACATTAAGAGTTATAGCCTTGTTAACCCCCTCCGGCATTTGCACCTATGGTGCCCCAAGTTGTTTCCTGATAGTTATCGATTAGTTCATTCAAAAGGTCACTCATATCCAGATCTTGTTTTTTTAAATCAACATAGTCAGCCAATAATGAATTTAATCTTTTGTATGTAATATCATCTATTTTTAGAGCCTTCATTAACAAGGTTTTTGTTAAAAATATATATATATAAATATAGATTTAAACGGATAGTTTCCCATAACAATATAAACATACATATCAACTTATCAAATCAAATACATAAATGATTGATCAGTTTGAAATAACATCAAACATTTCAAATAGGAAATTTTTGTTTAGCATGTTAAAATTTGAAAATGGGTACTTTATTTCAATATCTGAAGATAAATTGAGAATAAAATCCATTTCAGTCTCTTTAGCAACATCCAATCAAACAAATACAGCTAAAGTAATACCGGACAAATATGATCAATTATTTATAGATACTTTGTCAAGAAGAATTTCACTGATGATAAACGGAATTTGTATTATATCGCTCTTCACAAAATACAAATTACAATTTGACGACATGAAGACAATTAACGATAAAGTACTAAAATCAATAGAGGGTGATAAAGGTGAGCATTGAGATTAACAAAGACAGACAAAAGAAGATGGAAAACAGAAAAACTTCCTACACAGACAACAATGACAAAAATACAAAGGAGCCCAGTCTTAGACAATTTTTATCCATTTTACAAGATAATAACGAACTACTGATTATAGACAAAAAGGTAAGTAAAAAATTCCAACTTGCAGCAATAGTAGGCAAACTAGATAAAAAAGAAGCAGTTCTATTTACAAACATAGAAGACTCAAAATTCAAAGTCGTTTCAAACATCCTGGGAACAAGAAATCGATTCTTCTATGGGTTCAAAACAAATAGCGGAAGCAGCAAAATCGATTTTTCCAATTTTGCGAACATAAATAAAGAAAGCTATCCAATTAAAATATCATCTGACGCACCATTCTACAAGAATAATTCAAATGACCTATTTGACCTTCCAATCATAACCCATTTTGAAAAAGACGCAGGTCCATTCATAACATCATCCATTGTCTATGTAAAAGACGAAGAATCAAAAAGTCAAAATTCATCTACCCACCGTATGCTATTACTAAACAACAAAGAAATGGTGATAAGGATGGTAGAAGGAAGACACCTTCACAAATGTTTTTCCTACGCCAAGGAACATAATGAAGATTTGAAAATAACTGTGGTGATAGGAGTTCACCCTGCATTAAATTTAGCTGCGGCATACCAGGCAGCATATGGCATAGATGAGATTTCAATAGCAAATTATTTACTGAATGGGAATTTGGAATTAGCAAAAAATCAATTTTCAAATTTAAACATACCAAAACATAGTGAAATAGTGTTAGAGGGCAGAATACTCTACGATAAATATTCCGAAGAATGGATGGTCGAAATGTTAAGGACATACGATCATAAAAGAAAACAACCCGTTTTTGAAATTAATAAAATATGGTATAGAGATGATCCTCTGTATTATGACATTTTACCAGGGTATACAGAGCATAGGCTTCTGATGGGCCTCCCTATTGAATCAAAGATATTCGGGTATGTGAAAAACACAGTTCCCACTACAAAGTCAGTCCATCTGACAGACGGTGGAAGTAATTGGCTAAATGCAGTAATTCAAATCAAAAAAAGATTGGAAGGGGAGCCCAAAAATGCAATTCTTACTGCATTTTCTGCCCATCCGTCTTTAAAAACCGCAATAGTTGTTGATGATGACATAAATCCAGAAGATCCCATACAAGTAGAATATGCCATTTCAACCAGAGCTCAAGCTGATAAAGATATTCTTATAATAACTAACGTAAAGGGATCTAGTTTGGACCCCTCTAGTGACCAAAACAACCTGTTGACTACAAAATTAGGGATAGATGCAACCATTTCTTTGTTAAAAGATAAAGAGAGATTTGAAATAGCGAAAATTCCAGGCATTGATAATATAGACCTAGATAACTTTACTTAGACACAATCAAATCAAAAACGCCATCACAACGTAATTTTATCCGCTCATTTTTAAATAATAATAGAAGAAGGATATTATCATATATTTTGATGCAGCAGCAGAAAGTTAATTGCCACATAAAGCAACAGTTCACAGCAAATTTGTGATGGAGCAACAAGTCAGGATTTATGGATATTATTTAAACTGTGTGTTTTATTTTTGTGAACCGAATAAAAACAAAGGTAGGTAAATAAATACTAGAACAGCTATAGAATATTATGAACCGCCTAATCGTTGAATCCTACAACAACTCCTCCTTAAATACAATTTTAGACGACATCGGTAAGAAATATCAAATTGACACCTCAAAAGAACAATTAAGCGAAGATATTGATGTTCAAGAAGTCAAATTCAAATACAGAACATATTCAGAATGTGTTAGAATATTATATAAAAGCGTAGGATACATGAAAGTAGCCTAAGCCCGAACTTTCATCAGTTTGATGTGGCCAGTGGTACAGCTCTGTGGGCCGCCTACATGGGCATGCAAAAGATCTTTTGCTTTTGCCTCGGATAACTTTTCTGTGGATATGTATCCGCATTTATCACAAGTAACAATGTAACTCCATTTTACCAAAGATGTTCATGCTACTTAATATTTCATGATATTTATCTATATATCATGTAATAAATTGAAAACAAAGTCAAAATTAATAAGTATACCATAGCAACGAATACAATAAATTAATGGGTATGCATTATTTTCAAACCATTTCTTAAATGTAACATACATATTGGATATTTTGTGCACTGAACTGACAATTGGTAGAAGAAAAAATCCGTAATCGGATAGGGTAGGTATAGTATATTTGTATGAGCAAGGCACGATTTAAAAAGCAAATCACAATGACTTGTTTAATTAAAGGGAACACTACAATTAAACTATGAGAGAAATTGGAAAAAACAATTTTTCAAAAAACGCAGATGTTGAGATTTCCGAGATTGGTAATGGGATATACAGAATATCTGGATTTGATGATGCATTGGGCATCACGTTTAACCAATTTTTAATTGATGATGAACAACCTATGCTTATTCATACAGGTCCGTTTGGGATGTACAAGAAAGTAAAGGAGAAAGTAAAGGAGGTCATCCCATTGCAAAAATTAACTTATGTTGCATTCTTACACTTTGAAAGTGATGAATGGGGAGGAATGGCCTTCCTTGACTCTTCGGACGCCAGGCTAGTATGCAGTGACTTGAGCTCTAAATTAAATTTGACAGGATGGTACAATATTCCTGTTGGCCATATTTCATTTTGGGATAATGAGATTCTAAAAACGGGTAAAAGGAGTTTCAGATTCATCATGACTCCACATGTTCATCATTGGGACAGTATGATGATTTTTGAGGAAACAACAAAGTCGCTTTTCCCATCCGACCTGTTCATTCAACCGGGCAACAACAAACCAGTTATTGAAGAAGACATGTCCGATAAAATGCTTGTGCTCTATAGGGGTGCCGGAATATTTGCAAGTGAAGAGCCAGTAAGACAAACATCCAAAAGGCTTGAAAATCTATCTCCGAAAATGATATTTCCCATGCATGGCTCCTGTATTGATGGCGCTGTTTTTTCAAAGTACATAGAGGCGATATTGAATAATAATTTCGCATATACAGATGTTGTTTTAGGACAGAAATTAGAAAGGGTCACATAAGGGGATCAATATGGTTAACATTGTTTTGGAGGTGCATCTTTAAATTTATTGGTTATTATTGATTTGTTTTGA
>JBKJYK010000084.1:0-2672 GCA_046715515.1 Candidatus Nitrosocosmicus sp. | reverse complement strand
ACCAAATCATTGCCACCATAACAAAGCGCCACCTGCGCTAGTTTTTTTCCCAAAGCAACCCAATAAACTGAAACATTTTTTAAAGAATTGTAAAGTAACAATCTTGAGACCGCAATTACCCTTAAATCATAGGTAGAAGGGCTCTCTGAAACCATAATATGTTGTTTCTCCAACTCCGTGTTTTCTAGGCTAAACTTTAAAGGAATAAAAGTAGTAAAACCACGGGTTTTCTTATTTAACTCTCGTAGTTTTATTAAATGATCAATTATATCTTCAGGTGTTTCAATATGCCCAAATAGCATTGTACAGTTGCCTTTTAATCCAACTTTATGGGCCTGATAAACAGTGTCTAACCATTCATCACCAGAGCATTTACCCAGAACAATTTTATCACGTGTTTGTTTACTGAATATTTCAGCTCCCCCACCAGGAAGAGCATCCAATCCTGCTTCCTTTAGCCTTTGCAGTACCTCTTTTATAGAATTACGGGTTATTTTAGAAATGAAGAATATTTCTGCGGGTGTCAATGCTTTGATTATGACTGTTGGAAACTTTGATTTTATCGACCTGAACATGTTTTCATAATAATCAAGACCAAGTTTTGCATGAAAGCCCCCAACAATATGCAACTCTGTGGCCCCCAGATCATTCACTGCAATCCCGGCTCTTTGTACAATTTGTGTTGGGGTCAATGTATATGCATCACTATCTTTCTCTTTTCTATAAAAAGCACATAGCTGACAACTTGCAACACAGATATTTGTATAATTTAAATAATAGGAGGAAACATAACTCACGTTATCACCAACCAATTCTTTTCTTATTCTATCTGCTGCTGCCCCTAACAGAAATAAGTTCTCATCATTTATCAATTCTAATCCATCATTAAAGTCTAATTCCTCTCCTGAAAGCACTTTTTCTAGGGATGAAGTAGGTTTGATAATAGTTTTAGACAATTAATTATATGAATACTTTAAAAAATATAAGTGCTTTTAAACGGGTTTTTCTTTTTATAGCGTTAGCGTTACATAATCACAAAATCAAAGAATAAATTATACCATGATTAAGTTTACTTGTTCTTTGCAAAATATCCATTTTATTGATAATTATATGAAAAACACGGATCTTGTAGATATAATAAATAACATCATTAAACAAAATGACATACAACTAATCGATGTTATACATCTTTTAGAAACAAAGGACATACAGCATCTTGGATTAGTAAGTAACTACCTTAGAGAACTTTTGTTTGGAAAAACCGTGACTTTCATTAATAATTTAATCCTTAATTATACCAATGTGTGTATTACCAATTGCAAGTTTTGTGCTTTTTATAGGCCACCAAATCACCAAGAATCATATACAGTATCACAGGATGAAATATTAAAAAGAATTATCTTTGCAAAGTCAAATTTCAACATAAAACAAGTATTATTCCAAGGTGGCCATAACCCTAAATTAAATATCGAATATTTTGAGGAAATCTTTAAAGCAATAAATCAAAAATGCCCCGATGTGGCCATCCACGGGTTATCCGCATCAGAAATAGATATGATTTCGAAGGTGAACAGATCGAGTACATCGGAAGTTCTGAATAGGCTAAAAGAAGCAGGATTGGTCTCCCTTCCAGGCGCTGGGGCAGAAATTCTAGATGATGATGTAAAAGAAATTATCAGCCCGTTAAAGATATCCAGTGATACATGGTTAAGGATAATGGAAGAGGCCCATCTTTTGGGTATAAAATCTTCTGCTACCATGATGTATGGAACCGTGGAATCAACAGAACAAAGAGCAAGACATTTAATGAAAATCCTAACGCTCCAAAGAAAAACAAAAGGCTTTATGGCATTTATACCATGGAGTTTTGAACCAAATAATACAGAAATTCAAGATAAAGGATTAGTAAAGTATCCTCTTGGAGGTTTTGAACTATTAAAAATGATATCGGTATCTAGAATAATATTCCATGGTTTGATAAATCATTTACAATCATCTTGGCTAACAAACGGTGTTGGTATGGCACAATTAGCTATTTTCCACGGGTCAGACGATTTTGGCGGGACCTTAATTGGAGAAGAAGTGGTTAGTGCAACTGGAGCTCGCTCTACCGAATTGTTAGCTGGAAATATAATAAACTCAATCAAAGCAATGAAATTGATTCCAGCAGAAAGAAACAACAATTATGATATTATAAAGTACTATTAAATAGACAAATACACATCATTTTAATTATTTACTTAAAAATATTTGTTTATCTTAAAGGTTTAGGCAACTATTGTAAATTAAAGTTATCATACTTTCACTTAAAGAAATAAGAATGAAACAAATAATGCTTAATGATTCCCGCTAGGGTAATTTTGATCTTTTAAAATTGAGTCACAACCTATCACCAATAAGATACAATAGAAATATAGACATGGACAACAATTTTAATTATGCCTAAATAATGGTAAAATCCTACAATATCGTAAATAGATTTATAAACGTATTTATGCAAGATTCATAATTGTGCCAGTAGGTATAGATGACCTGGCTATCTATGTTCCAAAACTTTATATCGACTACAAAGACTTTGCTGAAGCAAGAGGCATCGACCCACAGAAACTAGAATATGGGATTGGAATAAAAAAGATGGCCTTAGCAGATGCTAATCAAGACCCCGCATGCAT
>JBKJYK010000083.1:0-8081 GCA_046715515.1 Candidatus Nitrosocosmicus sp. | reverse complement strand
CATATTTCAGACGCACTCATAATATCGGGAACATCAAAATATCGCTTGCTATAGGTGTTTAAGGTAAAATTTATGTCTTTTAGGATATGCTTCATTTTAACAATTTTCTTCTGAGCGATTTCCAGGTATTTGGAGTCTATGGAATTATTGGTTACTAGAACAATAACCTTACCATCAGAAAATCTACCGGTTCTTCCCCGCCTTTGTATAAATCTAATTTCACTTGGTACGGGCTCATAAAATATCACAAGGTCAACATTCGGAATGTCAAGACCCTCTTCAGCGACAGATGTGGCTACCAGAACAGAGAAGGTTCCCTTTTTAAATTCATTCAAAATAGATAACTGTTTATCCTGATTGATTCCTTTCTGATTTTTTTTGCTAGACTGGCCATAGAATCCTTTACAGAGGATATCGTTTTCATTTAGCAGATTTGTAATTTCTTCTAAGGTATCTCTATATTGGGAAAAGATTAAAATTTTCCTTTTGCTTAAGTTGCCGATTTCCTTAGTAATATCACTACGAGTATCATTATTAATAGTAGTATCGTGTTTTTCAGCCAGCATTTCACCATTATGATTTGTTTCGGTGTTACTATCCCTGTGGGCAGGGTCATAAAGAAAATCTTTAACAATTGACAGAGTATCTTGCAGTTTGGGATGCGAAGATGCTTTATCGTTTTTTAGCATTCCGATGACTTTTTGGATTCTAGGATCAGAAAGCAATTCCTGATAGGTTTTATTGGGAACTTCATTCTCAAATTTATTAAAGAATTTTTTTAAGGAGAAACCCCCTTGTGACTCTATCAAATCGCGGCAATATAACAAAATCATTGCCATAGATTGGTATTTTAAGGCGGCATATAAAAAAAAATTAACACTATCGTTGTTGTTATTATTATTATTGTTGTTAGGCCCAGGTATCTTTGACTTAATGTAATCAGCAAGATTTAACAGATCTTTTCTGTAGACATTCTCAACCTTTTTCTTTTTTATAAAATTGTTATCGACTAACCACCTTATTTTATCGTCAATTAAAGACTGAAAGATATTAGAGATTTCTTTATGCTCATTGTCTAAATCAACCAGGTTATGCTTTATGTCAATGTTATAGATATAGGGCAAAACATCCTCATCATCCTCAGATTTCACAATAATTTGTTCAATAAAGAGATTAGAGCATATTTTTTTTATTTTTTCGCCATTGGATCCCGGGCTTGCGGTTAATGCAAGTATTAAAGGAATTTTATCAGAATCAACGTTATCGTAAAAATTACTTGATATTGATGTATAGCTATAGTCCTTAACCGCCCTATGGGCCTCATCAAAAACCACCAAGTAAAACTCGTCTTTTTTCATGATGTTACTATCAATGTCATTTCTAACCAGCTCAGGGGTGGCAAAGTATATTCTTATGGATCTGGATTTCCATATTGTTTTACGGATTTCTGGGGATATTTTTCCTGTCAAGGCAATACAGTTGTTCCCAATAACAGTAAAGCGCCTAAATAAATCAAGGTGTTGGTGTACAAGAGGGCGGGTAGGGGCAAGAATCAATATTTTTGACTTTTTCCATTTATACAAAATATCCACGCATATCAATAATGTAATGATTGTCTTCCCCAATGATGTTGGAACAACAATTAGGGAGTTTTTGTATAACGTTTTTTCTAGCACAGTGTTTTGATATTGCCTATATAAAAGAGAACGCTCCTTTAGTAGAGGGTGACTAAAATATTCTTTATCCAAATTTGCATGTTAAACGTAAAAATAAAGATTAACGATTCTTTAAATCTCAAATACTTCGTTAGATTCGTTTTTCACAAATGCCTTTCTTTCTGGATTAACCTCATCTATTGATTTAGCAAGTTGTATAACTTTTGAATTGTTGATTAGCCCCAAAATCGAATTTAGTTCTTCTGAGGATTTAATAACAATGCCTCTTTTTTTTGATGGGGACCCATTAGCATTTAATGGATTTATTTCTATTGCAAGCGAGGCAGGTCGTCCACGATATTCAGGAAGCTTAAACAGGAATACCCCAGATATGTTGGTGGGTTTGCGTTCCCAATCTTTTCCCTCTTCTAAAAATTGACCTAATCTTTCTCCACTTGACATTTTACCATTCATTAATTATGCTTTAACCCATCATTTTAATTTTATCCACAGGTGATAAAACATGCATTCACACAGATACAAAGACAACAAAACATGTTTAAATAAAATATTAACGGAAAATACCACATATAAAAATAAAAATCACAACAACAACAACAACAACAACAATAAGCCTATTGAATTAAAATACGATAAAGGAACAATAACAATAAGCGGAGATATAAACACACCGTATTCTGTCTATGACCCAAGAATAAGCAAAAATAGGGCATTAGGTAGGCACTATCAGGATATTACTCATTTCTTAAAAGAAAACGAGCAGGAATACACAGATAAAGTTAAAGACTACCTGGATTTTCCACTGGAAAACAATGTAAATGATATGCTCGTCTTAAGAGATTATCAAAGTGAAGCGCTGAAAAGTTGGATTGAGAACGATAAAAGGGGCTGCATAGTTTTGCCTACCGGAGCAGGTAAAACAATAATTGCGCTAAAAGCAATTATAGAGATAAATTCATCGACCTTGATTATTGTGCCTACATTAAATTTAATGGAGCAATGGTTTGAATCGATAAAAAGAATTTGTAAGGATAAAAGTTTGGTAGGAATGTTTGGTGGTGGATATGAAGACATCAAAATGATAACAATAACAACCTATGACTCAGCATATTTGAAATCTTCCTTTTTGGGCAACAAATTTAAATTCATAATTTTTGATGAGGCCCATCATCTAGCTTCAGAAAAATATAGCTCAATAGGGGAACATTTTATTTCCTCTTGCAGGATGGGCCTGACAGCCACCATAGAAAGAGAAGATGGAAGGCACATTATGCTATTTAATCTGATAGGAAATATAATCTACAAAAAAGATTTTTATGAACTGGCAGAAAACAATTATTTATCCAATTTTAGGCTGGAAAAAAGGACAATAAGTATGTTACCTAATGAGGTAATACAGTACAAAAACAAAATTAGCGAGTACAAAAAGCTACTAAAAGACGCCGGAATCTTTTACCCTATTAGGCTGGATAAACTAATCATCCTTTCATCAAACAATAATGTGTTGAGAAAAGCCCTATTGCTCAGAAATGAGGCACTTGAGGTGGCCCTGAACAGCAAGGCAAAGATTTTAGAGCTAGAGAAAATATTGAAAGAATACAACACAGAGAGGAAAATAATAATTTTTACCATACACACCAAATTAGCATACACCATTTCAAACAGATTTTTGGTTCCCGTGATTACACACAGAACAAAAAATGATGAAAGAAATGAGATATTGGACGGCTTTAAAAAAGGCAAATACAGGGTCATAGCAACGACCAAGGTTTTGGATGAGGGCACAGACATCCCGGATGCAAATACGGGTATAATATTAAGTGGCACCGGAAGTAAAAGAGAGTTTGTACAAAGATTAGGGAGATTATTAAGGCCAAAGAACAACAAGGATAATGTAGCAGAGCTTATTGAAATCATCTCTTCTGATACAAGCGAAATATCCACAAGTAACAGAAGGAACACAGGAATTAGAAAAAGTATTAAATAGTTAAGAGATCAACAAAAAAAATATTTATATATATATATATATCTCCACATAATTATTATTGACTATGGTTTATTTCAAACTTACTCCAAATAATTTTTAGATATGCAATGATAACATCGGAGTTACTAAGATACAAAATAGATTATAAAAACAAAAAAATTTATCCATTGTTATGTTCCTTAGATGATGACAGTGCAGAATATAAAATAGCTAAAAGAATTATTGAAATATTCACCGAATGCTACAACAATAAAAGTAGCAAAGAAAAATTAAGTCTCATGGTAAAATTGTTAGAATACCCATACAAAGATTATAAGTTAGTTAGGGGGTTATACTCAATTTTGGAAAGGAAATGTACATTCAAATCGGTGTTTGAGGACGATAGAAAAATAGCCACCGACAATAACTTTAATTTTCCTTCAGAAAAATACATAGCAAAAAAACTAACACCGACGGATATAAGAAGGATGGTCTTTGAAGAGTCTGCATTGGGCAATATCGCGACAACGGAGGGTAAAAGAAAGGAGATTATAGAAACAGTGTCAAACAAACTAGAAACAGACACCGAGACTACCTTAAAGTTAATGTGGTCAGACCTGGAGGAAAATACAATAATTTACAGCTTTAATTCCCCGGATCCACTAGTATTGCTATTTCAGTATAACATTTCACTCATTCAAACGTTACTCTTCAATTGCCTTAAGATTGAGATCAAAATCGATTCTGGTAAAAATATTGGTTTGATATGGAAAGAGACACTAAGGCAGGTTAAGAGGCTAGGTTTAATGTACTGGCTTGAGATTGATCCCGACAACACAAACAGCATTATTTGCACTGTTGAGGGGGCCTCAAATGTTATCAAGTTAACTGAAAAATACGGCAACTCCATAGCGAAACTTGTTCCCATAATTTTTAAAGCGAATGAATGGAGTTTAAAGGCAGGTATCCTAAAAACTACCCATAGCGGAAACAAAACGGTATATGATTTTGAA
Source organism: Candidatus Nitrosocosmicus sp. (assembly GCA_046715515.1). Classification (GTDB taxonomy): domain Archaea; phylum Thermoproteota; class Nitrososphaeria; order Nitrososphaerales; family Nitrososphaeraceae; genus Nitrosocosmicus. The sequence goes on along the minus strand of JBKJYK010000083.1, from coordinate 3,426 downwards.
ATCTCAAAGAATTTATATTCAGACAAAGTATCATTTGAAACACTTAAAGCCTTAATATCAAAAGAGGGCCAGGCATTTAGAGACCAGAACAACGCAGGGTGGAAAACTAATGAAACAGACTACAACAACAAAACTACAACAAATAATGACTTTTTTTTATTGGATAATTTTGACAACAACAGTACAGCAACATCATACGACAGCAACATAGAAAAAACATTTGCAAAAAAGTTTGAATTATTCAATACAGGATGGTTCATAGAAAGAGAACCGCAGCCGCTGATATCAAAATCTAAAACCGCCTTTATTTCAGACTTTATCTTAACCAAACATGAGAACAAAGTACTGGTAGAAATAATAGGATTTTGGACTAACGAGTATTTAGAAAGAAAAATACAAAAAATAGTGCAAGTAATAGAGAATTACAACAATGACAACTTTTACATGATACTAATAATCAATAATGAGAATTTGGCCACATATGCAACAAACCACACACACCATCTTTCAAGCATTAAAAATAAGGGTAACATATTAATCGTTTCCTATAAAAATGAAAGCATCCCATTTAAAGAAGTAATGCCTTTTTTAAAAACAATCGAAAAAAAATACATGGATAACAGCTTAGAGAATAGAATTGACAAAAACAAGGTTTTGCAAGAAACCGATAGAATTTTGAATGAGTTTAGTGGATTGCCTATGGCGCATATTACCCTGAGGGATTTGAATGAAAACCTAAAATCAACTCAAAAGGAAATAGATCCTAGCTTTAATATAGAAGAAATAGCGGAGAACAATTCCGAATTTAAGGGGTTAATTGAGGGCATAATCAAGTCCAATGGCCTGACAATAGTCAAAGACACTGTTTTCAAAGAAACATTTGTTAAAGAAAACTGCAAGGAATTAAGAGACAAAAAAATACAAAATCTAAAGGACGCATGTGACTTCTTAACCATAAAAAAGATTTCTGAGAGAATACATATAGATTTACTAATCTTTATGGGATTTAAAATATATTGGGACGGTCTTGACTACTCAAAGTCAAAGGTTGTTTTCAGCCAACAATAAATTAACCCAATAGGAAAAGAGATTTAAAATAATTAGGTTTATACACTATATCAAAGATGGATAAAAAATACCTCCAAGTAACAAAAGAAACAAAAGGGAAAACAGACGAAAATATAACAAATATGCAAAAAGCTGACGAACACAAAGACAAATGGCTAAGAAACATCAAGGAGAGTTGGAGAGATGTTCAATGTACTTGTGGGAGCAAATTTCACTTTAATGGAGATATAGACAAGCTTTTTGAATGGGAAAACATCCATCTACGACATTTTGCTTCTGATTCTGACAATCACTCTATAATTTCTTTTTATCCTACTGATATGATAATATATTATCACTCAAAATCAGGCTACGTAATTGAAAGAAGAAAACACAAAAGTCATGAGATAAGTGAGATAAATCAATCTCTATTCATGGGTAAGGTAACCATAACAGGGGTCTAATACAAAGGATGTTGAAAAACATCAAGTGGGCATAAACAAAACAGACATTGTGATTATAGGGGCAGGTATAATAGGAACAGCTTTATCGTATATTATCTCATCTGTATCCAACGCAAAAATTATTTTAATTGAACAAGAAAATAAAGTTGGAGTTCACTCTAGTTCAAGAAATACAGGAAAAGTCCATGCGCCATTTATATACGATCCCGAAAAAAAGAAAGTCATAGCCAAAGCAGCATTATTTGGATACGAGTTTTGGAATGATTACTGCAGAATAAAAAAAATTCCCTTTAAAAATGACGGCATAATCGAGGTTGCGACCAACAACGAGGACATAAAGACAATTTACAAGCATTTGGAATGGGGAATACGCAACGGATTGGATAAAAAGGACGTTGAAATATTGGATAAAAAGGACGTTGAAAATATCGAACCAAATGTGAAATGTCAAACTGCACTATTGTGTAACAGAGATGCATCGGTTGATTATGGAGAAATAACACGAGCTTTAGCCAATGATGCCAATAAAAATAAAGTAAACACAATAACGAATTCAAAGGTAACCAAAATTAAATATGCACAAAAATCCAATGAAGAAATTCACCTAAAGTACAAAAAGTATCCGGACACTAATGAAAAGGAAATTCAATGTGACTATTTGATAAACGCAGCTGGTGGAAGTTCTCTTGGCCTAGTGAATATGATGGGGATCAACCATGATTACAAGAACCTTCACTTTAGGGGAGATTATTGGATTGCACCCCACAAATACAATTCTTTAACAAATCATAGCATCTATTCAATACCAAAATTCCAGCAATTTCCTTTTCTAGACCCACATTGGATAACAAGGTCAAATGGAAATAGAGAGATAGGACCCAATGCCTGCCCAGTTTTTTCGCAATATGGCTATAACACTAAAACAAACCTAAAGGAATTTTTTCCCAGAATATATGGATTTGTCAAAGGATTCAATATAAAAAGGACAAAGAATGTGTTATTCAAAAAGGAGATTTTAAAGATGGTATCAAACGAAATGTTAAGTAGCATTTCTAAATGGCACATGATAAACAGAGTGAAAAAATTTTTGCCTTCACTAAAATCCAAAGATTTCACAGCCAAGGGAACTTCAGGCATACGGTCAAACCTAATTGATAAAAATGGGGATTTTATTCTAAACCCCATATTCCTAGACAAAAACAACACAATACACATCCTAAATTATAACTCACCAGGAGCTACAGGTGCTATTTCATTTGGTTTTGCATTAACTTTTAAACTAATAGAAAAGGGGATAATAAAAAAGGACAAAGAAATAAACAACAATCCCTTTAATGAAAAACTAATCATGGACTGTGTCAAAGAAGTAAAAATATAAGTTTATTTGAAACTTAAAGATAATCCCTCTCAAAATAGAAAAGATGCATCGATGGTTTAAAATCATACGCATGTAAAACAACATCACTACTAGGTTATGGGATCATAGTCTAGCTTGGTATGATGCCAGCCTCGGGCGCTGGAGGTCGCCGGTTCGAATCCGGCTGATCCCATTTCATTGTTAACCATCACCCAGACTTTAACCACCACCTTATGAACACAAGTACAACAGAATAAACCCAATATGTAATGCATAGCGATCAGACAAACATGGAATCCAGAAGGAAAATGAAAAATTTAAGCAATATGAACAGCTGATAATTCAACACAATTAAAGGACAACATTAAAAATATATGTTCCATAACTTGATTGGAGAATAAGGTTTTTTATTGTCGGTACACCACAATCAATAGGCAAAGGCATGGCTGCTTTAAATAATTGATAGACAGCACGATTAATAACATAAAATTTTTCTTTCTTTAAGGAAATACACAATATTACACCCTGGCATTTTGCTAAACCTATATAGATTTTACT